>CAMJGB010000085.1 GCA_946405115.1 uncultured Clostridia bacterium
GTGCGTAGAGCTCGATAAGAAGATCTGCAAGAAGATGGGCTTCGAGTCATCTTACTATGTATCAGGTCAGACATATTCAAGAAAGATCGACTTCACGGTTCTTTCTGCTCTTTCTGCAATCGCTCAGAGCGCACACAAGTTCTCTAATGATATAAGACTTCTCCAGCACCTTAAGGAGATTGAGGAGCCCTTCGAGAAGAACCAGATCGGATCTTCTGCGATGGCTTATAAGAGAAACCCGATGAGATCTGAGAGAATCGCATCCTTATCTAGATATGTGATTGCAGATATCCTTAATCCTGCAATGACAGCTTCAGAGCAGTGGTTCGAGAGAACTTTGGACGATTCTGCTAATAAGAGAATCTCCGTACCGGAAGCTTTCCTTGCAGTTGATGCAATTCTCGGTATCTACACGAATATCGTATCAGGTCTCGTTGTATATCCTAAGATGATCGAGAAGCACATTATGGATGAGCTTCCTTTTATGATGACAGAGAATGTCATGATGGAGGCTACCAAGAAGGGCGGAAACCGTCAGGAGCTTCACGAGAAGATCAGACAGCTTTCCATGCAGGCAGGCGCTGTCGTAAAGCAGGAGGGTAAGCCTAATGACCTTCTTGAGAGAATCGCTGCTGATCCTGACTTCGGTCTTTCTATGGATGATCTTATGAAGGTAGCAGATCCTAAGCTTTATATCGGCCGTTGCCCTGAGCAGGTAACAGCTTTCCTTAACGAAGTAGTTAACCCTATTTTGGCTTCTCACAAGGCTGATCTTGAGGTTGAGGAAGTAGAGCTGAAAGTTTAATGGAAAAAATTCTAAAAAATGTGTTGACAACTGATTTCGCAATGTTATAATAATCAAGCTGTCAAGCACCTCTAGCTCAGATGGTAGAGCAACTGACTCTTAATCAGTGGGCCCAGGGTTCGAGTCCCTGGAGGTGCACCAGATATAAACCCCGAAGCAATAGCTTCGGGGTTTTCTTATGCCTGAAATGTATATCAGCGGCTCGAGAAGGCATTTTCTAAATGTTAACAAATTGTGTATAATATGAGTGATATTTACGGCAACTCGAAAATAATATAAAAGGTGTTCTTATGTCGATAGTAGAGAAATTCAAAGGACTGCCCAAGAAGAACAAGATTATTGCCTTATCTGTAACAGCTGCCGTCATTGTGGCTATCATTGTAGCCGCTGTATTACTCGGTAGGGGCTATTATGCAACTACCATGCGTCTTCTCAAGATAGAAGGTACAGTTAATATCGAAGATGCTGATGGTAATTCCAAACCCGTAATTAATAATATTCGTTTTAGCAGCGGAGAAGCTTTAAGCACCGGTTCAGACGGTCTTGCTTCAGTAGGTCTTGATGACACAAAGATCGTAACGCTTGAATCAGACAGCCGCGTCGAGTTTACCAAGGCAAGAAACATGCTTGCTTTGAATCTTACAAGAGGCGGACTTTTCTTCGAAGTTAATGAGCATCTTTCTGATGACGAGACATTCGATATCAGAACTTCAACAATGACTGTTGGTATCAGAGGTACTTCCGGTTATGTATTCTATGATGAGAACGGCCGTGAGTCGCTCATAATCACAGACGGCGTGGTTCATGTTGTTGCTGTTAATCCTGATACCAATGAAGTCATTGAGACGGATGTACACGCAGGCTACAGCGTTAAGGTTTATCTTTATGATGAGAGCAGAGAAGAGGGAAGCATTGAATTCTTCCTTAATCAGCTAGATGAAGATGAGCTCCCCGGTTTTACACTTCGTATGTTGGCCGAGAATGACGAGCTTCTTAACAGAGTGTGTGCAGATACAGGCTGGACACGTGAAGCGATTCTGGCGCTTGTTGAGAGCCTTGAGAACGGAACGTACGAGCCTGAGGAGACGGAAGAGGCTACAGAGACTTCTGAGACATCAGAGCCTACTGAAACCAGTGCGGATCCTACCATGACTCCGACGAATTCTCCGACACCAACGGTAACGAATACACCGACACCTACACCGAGGCCGAATGCAACTAATACGCCGACGCCTACGGTAACGAATACTCCTACGCCGACACCTACGGTTACACCGACACCTACGGCAACCCCGACACCTTCGCCGGTACCGGCGCAGCCTACGGCGACGAGTACGCCTACGCCGACTCCTTCTCCGAGTCCTGAGCCGACAGCTACTCCTACACCTACGTCTACACCTACACCGACACCGGAACCTTATGAGGATCCGGAGACAGGTGAACCTTATATTCCTTCCCAGTACACTGAATATGAGGAAGTTGTTTGGAATGATGAAGATTATGAAGGTGAAGCCGGAAGATACATCATTCAGGTCTGGGGAGAAGACATGGAAGACGGTGAGTATCGAGCCTATATGGGTGAGGGCGTATGGTCTCCTGTATATTACGATGAACGTGAAGCCGATGGAGGCATTTGGATCGGTTACTTCACGACCGATGACTCCAGTGATATAGAATCGGCATACTTTATAGAGCAAGTATTGCGCTGATAAATAGTGTGGTTACATGAAGTTAGCAGAAGAGTTTAAAGCATTAAGCAAGAAAAAGAAGATTATTTACATAAGCACAGTGTTAGCCATCATAACGGCTTGTGTGCTTGTATGTGTAGTCAGGATGCAGGGTTACTATGCTACGACAATGCGTCTTCTTAAGATCGAGGGCACCGTCAGCATTGAAGATGCAGACGGTAATGCTAAGCCCGTAATCGATAATATCCGTTTCAGCAGCGGAGAAGCTTTAAGCACCGGATCAGACGGACTTGCTTCAGTAGGCCTTGATGATACGAAGATCGTTACTCTTGAATCTGACAGCCGCGTCGAGTTTACCAAGGCGAGAAATATGCTTGAGTTAAATCTCACACAGGGCGGTATCTATTTTGAAGTAACAGAACACCTCGCTGATGACGAGTCATTCGATATCAGAACTTCAACAATGACTGTCGGTATCAGAGGTACATCAGGATATGTCTTCTATGATGACGACGGCAGAGAATCACTTGTAATTACCGACGGTTGCGTTCATGTAGTAGCTGTTAACCCTGAGACGGGTGAGGTGCGCGAGACGGATGTACACGGCGGTTACAGCGTTAAGGTATACCTTTACGATGAGACTAGAGAAGAGGGCAGCATCGAGTTCTTCCTTGATGAGCTTGAGGAGGACGAGCTCCCCGGATTCACTCTTCGTATGTTGGCTGAGAACGAAGATCTTCTGAACAGAGTCTGCGACTACACTGGCTGGAGTCAGGAAGAGATTCTTGCTCTCGTAGGAAGTATCGAAAATGGTACTTATGTACCTGAAACGACAGAGGAGACGGAAGAGACGATAGAGACTTATGAGACCACTTCTTCTGATGGCGGTGATGATCCGACACCTACACCGACTAATTCTCCCACACCTACTCTGACAACGACGCCTACACCGACATCAGGACCTTCGGGTACTCCAACGCCAACACAGGCTGATGATGCAACACCTACTCCTTCGGTAACAACTACACCAACACCTACTCCGGTGTCTGCTACTGCTACGCCGACGGGTAGACCTTCAGCGACACCTACGCCGAGACCTACGGCAACACCGACACCTCGTCCGACGGCAACGCCTACACCGACTCCGTCACCTAGCCCGAGTCCAAGTCCTAGTCCGTCGCCTAGTCCGACTCCGGAACCTACACCTGTAAATGAGTATGAAGATGCGTATGGTAATCCATATCATAATGATCACTCTGATTATGAAGAGACCGTATGGGGTGAAACATACGAAGGTCATTCTGTATATGTAATTGAACAGGGAAGCTTTGGTGACGATGACTATTCCGTTTATGTATACCTTGGAAACGGTGTATGGCGTGAAGCCACATATGAGTATGAGACAATGGTTGAACGAGAAGACGGATTGTACGATTGTTCCGGTTACTCGTATTACAATGATGAAGGTGACTATGTCTTGTACTATGCGACACCAGGTGAACTTGTCACTTCTTATAACGACCCTTAATATTGGTTGTTGAAATATGATTAATGCTAAGTAAAGGAAGTTTTGTTTATGCCACACGTTGAGATAAAGTGTTATCCGGGAAGGACGGAAGAAGTTAAGCGCAAGTGCGCTGAGAAAATTGCAGCTGATGTTGCCGAGACGCTCGGATGTAATCTTAGTGCAGTTTCTGTTTCCATCAAGGAGATAGAACAGGCTGATTGGAAGGATAAGGTCTTTAACGGTCAGATTATGGCCGATAAGGATTCTCTTTACGTTGAACCCGGCTACACATGTGACTGATCTTTTATGAATCAGCTTTTCGAGATTGATCTTAAAGATTATAAGGAAACGGATATAGTTTTCCGCAGACCTTCAGCAAGAGCTATCATCTTCAAGGAAGACAAGATAGCTCTTGTTTATAGTAAGAAGGAAAAATACTTTAAGTTTCCCGGCGGCGGTATTAAAGGCGACGAGGACAAGAAGGATGCCCTTATACGTGAGGTAAGGGAAGAAGTCGGTCTTGTTGTTATTCCCGATACCATAAAGGAATACGGCAGTGTGAGAAGAAGGCAGAAGAGTACTGTTTCCGAGAACACGATTTTCGAGCAGGAGAACTTCTATTATTTCTGTGATGTTGAAGATAAGAAGGTAAGCCAAAAGCTCGATGATTATGAGAGCGAAGCAGAGTTTGTGCTTTGTGTTGTGGACATTGATGAAGCCATAGAAGTTAATGCTGCTTACAAAAGTGACGACTTCTTTAATGAAGTTATGATCAAGCGAGATAAAAGAGTTCTTGAGATGCTTAAGAATATAAGGTGATCCCCGAATTAGTTGTATAATCAAAAGGTAGCAACAAATTCGTTCAGGGGGACAGATATGCTAGATCTCATTAACAGCAGACATAGTTACAGGGGAAAGTTTAAGGATACCCCGGTACCCCGTGAAGATTTGATAAAGATAATGGAGGCAGGTCTTGCTGCTCCTTCAGGATGCAATAAGCAGACTACAAGCCTTGTTGCAGTTGACGATCCGGATCTTCTTAATGAATTAAAGTCAGTTATTGTTCCGCCGGTCGCAGTTACCGCTCCTGCTGCGATATGCGTATTAACTCAGCATATCAATGCCTATCGCGATAAATGCTTTGCCGTGCAGGATTATTCCGCAGCTATCGAGAACATGCTTCTTGCCATCGTTGCTTTGGGTTATCAGAGCTGTTGGTATGAAGGTCATATAACGGACGATGATAAGATTAACCTTAAGATGGCCGAGATACTTAATATTCCGGATGGTTATGAATTGGTATGTTACCTTCCAATCGGAGTAGCAGAGGATAAGATTATTCTTCCTAAGAAGAAGTCTTTTGATGAGCGTGCTTGGTTTAACAGGAAAGAGTAAAAGATGAGAGTTTCAGAAAAATGCGCCAAGTGCCTTTATGACAAGCAGGAGAAGAAGAATCCTGATCCCGAATATCTTAAGAAAGTAAGGGAGATATTAGACAGCCGTAAGGATACAGATACCAGTCCTTACATGGTCTATCTGTTCAATAAAGAGCATGTGAAGTTATTCGGTAAGGGTGCTGATTACAGTGCCGTTAAGAAAGAGTTCAATGACCTTGTTCTTTCTCATGAGGATAAACTTCGCAAAGTTATAGAAACTTCAGAGGATCCGCTTGCGACAGCACTTGTAGTATCGAGAATCGGCAATTACATCGATCTTGGTGCGATGAATAATGTTGAGGAAGATGTATTTTTCGAACTGTTCAATGATACTTCGATGAGTGAAGGCGATAAGCTCACCTATGAGAAGTTTGTTAAAGAATGTGAGAAGGCCAAGACGTTTCTTCTTGTATGCGACAACAGCGGTGAGATCGTGCTCGATAAGCTTTTGCTTGAGCAGCTTGCGAAAAGATTTCCTCATCTAAAAATAACGGCTCTTGTAAGAGGCGGAGAAGTGCTTAATGATGCGACTATGGAAGATGCCGTTTACGTAGGTCTTACTAAGGTTGCAAAGGTGGAAACAAACGGCGTTGCTTTGGCAGGAACCGTTTATGACATGATGCCTTCCGATGCGCGTAAACTACTTGATGAATCTGATGTCATACTTTCCAAGGGACAGGGTAACTACGAGACCATGTCCGACCAGGGCAGACACGTTTTCTATATGTTCCTTTGTAAGTGTGATCTGTTTACGACAAGGTTCAATGTACCGAGATTAACCGGAATATTTATCGAAGAGTAAGGAGCAGCTATGAATATTGTAGACATTATCCTCGACAAGCGTTATGGACGTACTCTTACTGATGAGCAGATTAAGTTCTTTGTTAAAGGAGTAACGGACAGGTCGATTCCCGACTATCAGACATCAGCTTTGCTTATGGCCATAGTTCTCAATGGAATGAACGAACGTGAGATGACAACTCTTACTCTTGAGATGGCAGCGTCGGGTGAGCAGAATGATCTTTCCTTTGTAGGTGATGTCACCGTAGATAAGCATTCTACAGGAGGCGTAGGCGATAAGATAACTCCTCTTGTTATGGCGCTTAGCAGTTCGTTTGGTGTAAGAACGGTTAAGCTTACCGGAAGAGGACTTGGCTTTACGGGCGGTACGGTAGATAAGTTCTCTTCGATTGAAGGGTTTAATATCGACATTCCTAAGGCAGATTTCCCGAGACTTGTAAACGAAACCGGTATGGTTATCTCCGGACAGACTCCGGATCTTGCACCTGCGGATAAGATTCTGTATGCGTTAAGAGATGTTACCGGTACAGTAAGCTCCATTCCGTTAATAGCGTCATCCATCATGAGCAAGAAGCTTGCGGGTGGTGCTGATGCCATAGTTCTTGATGTAACAACAGGTTCCGGTGCCTTCATGAAGACTTTCGAAGAGTCGAGGCAGATCGCAGACGCCATGATAAGAATCGGCGACAGAGCCGGAAGAAAGACGATCGCCGTTATTACTGACATGGATCAGCCCATGGGAAGATACTGCGGAAACGTTCTTGAGATGAAGGAAGTATACGATACTTTAAACGGAAGAGGCGCTCAGGATGTAGTTGAAGTAGCAACTACGATAGCAGCAAAGATGATCAAGCTTGCGGGCAAGAACGGCGGATTAAGTGATGAAGATCTTCTTAATGAGTGCAAGGCAAGACTTAAAGACGGAAGAGCCCTTGCTGAATTCATTAAGCTTATAAAATCGCAGGGCGGCAATGTTGGCGAGGACGGTCCCGTTTATACTGCAGAACCTGTCAAAGTATTTGATGTTAAGGCGGAAGATTCAGGCTTCGTATTCTCGATGAAGACGAACGAGCTCGGACACTGTTCCGTTGCTCTTGGTGCAGGAAGAATTACCAAGGATGATGTTATCGATCTTGGTGCAGGAATAAGATTCATGAAGAAAAAGGGTGATCCCGTAAGATACGGAGACGTTCTTTGCAGTCTATATGTAGGAAAGAATTCTCCTCTGCTTAGTAATGAGAAGGCAATATCCGAGATAGCGGACAGGGTATATAAGGCTTATGAGATTAACACTTCAAGACCTTTGAGCATTCGTCCCGTTATTGACGTGCTTGGGGATAAATAGTAGAATACAAACAAATGTTCAAAGGTAGTATTCGCTGATTTATGACTGAGCCTAAGGTCACAACTTACATCGGAATCGATCCCGGCTATGCCATTACAGGTTACGGGATCATCAAGAAGACCGGTAATAAGCTCACAGCCGTAGATTACGGAGTCATCGAGACTAAGCCTAATACAGAGTTTCCCATAAGACTTCTGGCTATTAATGAGAAGATAAGATATCTTCTTGAGCTTTATAAGCCTGACTACATGTCTGTTGAGGAGTTGTTCATTGCACAGAACAGAACGACTGCCGTAGGAACGGCACAGGCTAGAGGCGTTGTATTAGTTGAGGCTGCTAGGGCGAATATCCCCGTATATGAATTTACTCCGGGGCAGGTTAAGCTTGCGGTAACGGGTTACGGCAAGGCTGAGAAGAAGCAGGTTCAGACTATGGTTAAGACTTTGCTTGGTCTTAAGGAGATGCCGAA
>CAMJGB010000086.1 GCA_946405115.1 uncultured Clostridia bacterium
AAAAAGACACTTCCCAAGCTTGGTAGGAAGTGTCTTTGAAACTTCTATAGACCTATGAAAAAATCTGCTAAACTCGAAATTTTTGTATATCGAGTAGGATTATACCACCGAGATATGGATATTTTGTGGTGCAATTTGTGGTGCAAGCCATTTCCAAGTCTCGAAAGCCCCGTATTTACTGCGTTTTTCAGTTTATGGACTTCAAAGTCGGGAACAACAATACATCCCTGATACTAGGCGAATCCGTCAACAGCATTACGAGACGGTCGATACCATAACCGATACCACCCGTAGGAGGCATACCGATCTCGAGAGCGTTGAGGAAGTCCTCATCTGTGTGATTAGCTTCTTCATCACCTGCAGCGAATGCAGCATCCTGAGCAGCGAATCTCTCGCGCTGGTCGATAGGATCGTTCAGCTCGGAATAAGCGTTACACATCTCCCATGTATTGATGAAGAGCTCGAATCTCTCTACCTTCTGAGGATCATCAGGCTTCTTCTTTGTAAGAGGAGAGATCTCGATAGGATGATCCATGATGAATGTCGGCTGGATCAGCTTCTCTTCACAGTATGTCTCGAAGAAGAGATTGATGATGTCACCCTTCTTATGTCTGTCCTCGAACTCGATGTGATGTTCCTTAGCAAGAGCCTTAGCCTCTTCATCAGTAGCAACAGCATCGAAGTCGATACCTGCATACTTCTTGATAGCCTCGTTCATTGTGAGTCTCTCGAACGGCTTACCGAAGTCGATCTCGAGGTCACCGTACTTGATCAATGTTGTACCGCATACCTTCTCGGCAAGATATCTGAACATGGACTCTGTGAGCTCCATCATGCCGTAGTAGTCTGTGTATGCCTGGTAGAGCTCCATCAATGTGAACTCAGGGTTATGTCTTGTATCAACACCCTCGTTACGGAATACACGGCCGATCTCGTAAACTCTCTCGAGGCCGCCTACGATAAGTCTCTTCAAGTACAACTCAAGAGAAATACGAAGCTTAACATCCTCATCAAGAGCATTGTAGTGAGTCTCGAACGGACGTGCAGCAGCACCGCCGGCATTGCTAACCAGCATAGGTGTCTCTACTTCCATGAAGTCACGGCCATCAAGGAAGTTTCTGATCTCCTTGATGATCTTGGATCTCTTAACGAATGTATCTCTTACCTCGGGATTTACGATAAGGTCTGTATATCTCTGTCTGTATCTTGTGTCAGTATCAGTCAGACCGTGGAACTTCTCAGGAAGGATCTGAAGTGACTTAGAAAGAAGGGTAATGCTTGTAGCATGAACGGAAACCTCACCTGTCATGGTGCGGAATACATATCCTTCTACACCGTAGATGTCACCGATGTCAGACTTCTTGAAATCAGCATAAGCTTCATCACCGATGCCGTCCTTGGAAACATAGATCTGGATTCTTCCCTTCAAGTCCTGAAGATTGGCGAAAGATGCCTTACCCATTACGCGCTTGAAGAGCATTCTACCAGCGATCTTTACGTTGATCGGAGATGCATCAAGAAGAGCTCTACGCTCGTTGTATGCAGCCTTAACAGCCTGACGGTATGCTGAGATTGTATCGTTATCAGCATCATCTGCGGGCTTAGTGATCTCGGGCTCAACGTAGTCCTTTAAGATCTCCTTCTCCTGCTCCTCGTATAATCTGACCGCATCAGCTGTGTGATGTGTCTGGTCGAACTTTGTAATCTGGAAAGGATCCTTTCCTGCTCCCTGAAGATCAGCTAACTTCTGTCTTCTTACCTTGAGAAGCTGACCCAAATCCTCTGCGGGAGCGTTGTTCTGATTCTGCGGCTCCATGTCTGCCATGAATAATTCTCCTTGTTCTATATAAATGCAAAAAGCGCGAGTATGAATCGCGCTTCTTTAAGACCGGTAAAGATCACTAGGTGTGATTACTTACCGATCTTAACGATCTTGTACTTGAAAGCACCTGCAGGTGTTGTAACTGTAACTGTTGCACCCTTCTTCTTGCCGACGATAGCCTTGCCGACAGGAGAATCAACTGAGAGGCGGTTCTCGAAGATATCTTCCTCAGTAGCATTTACGAGGCTGTACTCGATCTCTTCCTTTGTCTCTTCGTCACGAAGTGTAACTGTGGAACCCAAGGAAACGTTTGTCTTGGAGATATCGTCATCGCTCAATACGATAGCGTCCTTAAGAAGAGCTTCGATCTCCTTAATTCTTGCTTCGTTCTTAGCCTGAGCTTCCTTCGCATCATCGTACTCGGAGTTCTCTGAAAGGTCACCCTGAGCTCTTGCCTCAGCAAGTCTAGCTGTGATCTCAGCAGTTACCGTAGTCTTTCTTTCTGAAAGCTCGTCCTGGAGTCTCTTAAAACCGTCACTGGTAAAAACGTTGTTTGTCTCGTCTGCCATTTTTAAGTTTCCTCTCTTTAATTAAGTCTTTAATTAAATATTTATATCTAACTTATCTAGCTGTTCTGTCGTTTTCCTTCTGGATAACGTCGTGAGCGCCGCCCTCGATGATGGATGTGGAAGATACTACTACGAGTCTTGCCTTATCCTGGAACTCTTCGATAGAAGAAGATCCGCAAGAGCACATTGTTGCCTTAACCTTTGCAAGGGATGTGTCGAGGTTGTCCTTGAGCTTACCTGCATAAGGAACATAGGAATCTACGCCCTCTTCGAAAGCCATCTTGCCGCCCTTTCCGCCGTCGTCGTAACGCTGCCAGTTACGTGCACGGTTGGAACCTTCGCCCCAGTACTCCTTAACGTATGTACCGCCGACGAGGAGCTTTCTCGTAGGAGACTCGTCGAATCTTGCGAAGTAACGTCCGAGCATCATGAAGTCAGCACCCATTGCGAGAGCCAAAGCCATGTGATAGTCGTGAACGATACCGCCGTCGGAGCACAAAGGAATGTAGATACCTGTCTCCTTGAAGTACTTGTCACGAGCCTCGGATACTGCGAGAACTGCGGAAGCCTGACCGCAGCCGATACCCTTCTGCTCACGTGTGATACAGATGGAACCGCCGCCGATACCGATCTTGATGAAGTCTGCACCGCAGTCAGCGAGGAACTTGAAGCCCTCAGCGTCAACTACGTTACCAGCACCGACGATTACGTCAGGATAGTTGCTCTTGATCCACTCGAGAGCCTTCTGCTGCCATACGGAGAATCCGTCGGAAGAGTCAAGGCACAAAGCGTCAGCGCCTGCCTCAACGAGTGCAGGAACACGCTCCATATAGTCTCTTGTGTTGATACCGGCACCAACGATGAGCTTCTTGTCCTTGTCGAGGAGCTCAGTCGGGTTTGCCTTATGGAATTCATAGTCCTTACGGAAAACGAGACCAACAAGTCTGCCGTCCTTATTTACGATAGGAAGCTGGTTAACCTTGTTGTCCCAGATAATGTCATTAGCTTCTTTAAGTGTTGTTCCCTCGGGAGCTGTAACGAGCTTCTCGATGGGAGTCATGAATGTGGAAACCTTCTCGTCAATGGACATACGGCTTACACGGTAGTCTCTTGTTGTAACGAGACCGAGGAGCTTGCCTTCAGCTGTACCGTCTTCAGTAACAGCAACTGTGCCGTGGCCCTTCTCCTCACGAAGTCTCAGGATATCCTCAAGGGTTGCATCAGGGGATACGTTGGAATCTGACTCAACGATACCTGCCTTATACTTCTTAACCTTCTTGATCATCTCGCACTGAGATTCGATCGACTGTGACTGGAAGATGAAAGACATACCGCCGCATCTTGCAAGTGCAATTGCCATTCCGTCATCGGAAACAGCCTGCATAACTGCGGATACGACAGGGATGTTGATCTTAAGCTTGGATTCTTCCTGTCCCTTTCTGTACTTGCAGACAGGTGCTGAAAGATCCACCTGGTCCGGAGTGTTCTTCTCCGTTGTAAGGTTCGGTACGAGTAGATATTCGCTGAATGTTCTTGATTCCTGCTCAAAAATCGTAGCCATAGATTACCCCCGTTATTATTTCCGCTTATATTAACATAAAGTAGCACCTATAACAAAGGCTTTCCTTATAAAAAGAAAGCCTTATTACGGTAAAGATTATTTGATAGGTTTCTTATATGCCTTCATTAGCACAATATAGAGCACTATCATAACGAAAAGCAGGAACACCAGGTCGAGCGACAGGAAGCTTCCGTTATAGATCATCGAGTAGATCCAGGGGTTCATGTCTCCCGCGTACTCTGCGTAGAAGATTACTCCCGAGAGTACTGAGCAGAACCAGCGCACGATGTAGGAAAGTATCGTGAAGATGATCGCTTTTACTATGCCTGCATTCGCAAAGCGCATCAGAGGGTTGCTTGTAGTCATCCTTTTCGATGCGGGCTGTGCTGCGAAGCCTACGATACCGAGTGAAGCGTAGCCCAAGATGTAGTCGAGAAGCACCTGGAAAGGTGTTACGAGCCATCCCCCGATAAGCTGCAGGAAGCTGAAGATTATCGCTACGATAAAGCCCCAGCCGGGTCCGAAAGCCATCGCGAAGATTACGATAGGCAGTACGCTTGCGGGTGTTACTGATCCTCCGTTAGGAAGCTCGAAGATCTCGATCTGTGAAAGCACAAATGCGAGTGCGAGTGAGATTCCGCCCGTGACGATCTTAAGGATCATCTCACGGTTGGAGGACATAGTTGTGGTGTTGGAATTTCCGGTCATATAAAATCAACTCCCTTCGCCGGCATTATCCGTACAGGTTCATCGGGTCTGTGCTATGAGCACACTCTCAGCTAGGTCACACCTGCTCCCCGTTGATTGCGACAGAAACTATACTACATTTTTCCTATGCTTACAAGACGAACTACGCAGTGTTCTATAAAAGTTCTGACCTCACGCTCGATTCGCGCCGGAGCCTTGTCGTAAGCCATGAGATGCGAAGCGCGGTCAACTGCAAGCATTCGCTTCTGGCAGCGAAGGTCATCGTATATCGCACGTATGCTCTCGGGTGTCGTTACATCGTCGTCTGCACCCGAGAATAAAAGCACGGGAACGCGGATCTTGGGTGCAGCGCGAACAACATCACCTGCAACAAAACCCGCATTGAGTTTCTCGGTAAATCTCTTGTTAAGTGTGTTCACTACCATGGGAAGATTCATGCCGTACTTCTGCTTGACTCTGTATCCCACATAGCTTTCGAGGTCTGCGAGGGGACTGTCTGCGATTATGCCTGCAACGTCACTCGGGAAATCACTCTGCGCCGCCGCAAGCAAAGCCGCCGTCGCACCGATTCCTCTTCCTACGATAAATATCCTCGCATCCTCACCCACTTGTCTTTTAATAAATCCGATCCAGCGCATGAGATCGACGCTCTCGTAGATGCCGTAAGTGCAGTACTTTCCGCCGCTCATCTGATGTGCACGCTCGTGTGCGATAAGCACGTGGCACTTGATCTGATGCATCATGAGTCTCGCGTAAGCTGCGCACTCCGTGGGGTGCTCGTCGTAAGCATGCATGAGGATTATCGCGAACCTCGAAGACCTGTCTGCAGCAGGGCGAAAATATCCCGACAGCTTCGTGCCGTCGAAGGAATCGATCCTCACATTAAGGTACTCGCCGCGCGTCGTGTAGAACCAGTTCTTCCCTCTTCCGAAGACCGTGTTCTGATCTATCTTCACGGGAGACCTGTCTACCTTCGGTATCGGCTCCTTCCTTCCGAACACAGCTCGAAAAGCTTTTGAGCAAAACGATACATATCCCAACACAATAAGGCATGTAACCAATATGGGAAGAAGAGCCAACAACACATAGAAGATTACAGGCATATAGATTCCTCTGAATCGTCACCCGACGACAACAATCTGCAGCCTTCTTCCGTCACATAAACATCGTCTTCTATTCTGAATCCGATGCCCCATTCTTTAATGTAAACTCCGGGCTCCACGGCAAGGCAGTTTCCTTTTTGGAATTCCTTCTCCCGCTCGCAGATATCGTGCACATCAAGACCTAAGTGATGTGACGTGTTATGCCAGTAGTATTCTCTTACTTCATCGTCTGTATAACCTTCGTTAAGAAGGCCCCACTCGATGAGATGTTTACCTACGATTCCCTTCATCTCCGTGTTAAGAGATTTGAATGATTCACCGGGCTTAATGAACTCGAATGCACGCTTCCTTAATGTCTTAATAAGCGCGAGAAGTTTTGCTCTTCTTTCTTCTGCTTCCTTATCATCAGGTGTGCCTACAAAGTACACTCTCGATATGTCTGCACAGTAGCCTTCGCATCTTGCGCCGACATCGATCTGAATGATGTCACCTTTCTTCGCGATTACGCCGTTTGAATCTTCAGGATCACTGTGATGAAGATAGAATGAATTTGTTCCTATCGAAACTATTGTCTCGAATGCAGGAATGAGGCTTCCTCTTCTTGCCATCTCGTATTCAAGTTTCGTGTATAACTCAAGTTCGCTTACACCTTCACGCACAAGACTCTTCATGTCATCAAGCGCAGCTTCGGTTAACTTTGCAGCTTCGATGATCGCACTTGCTTCTTCTTCCGACTTAACCATTCTCATGTCAGTTAACGTCGGTCCGATGTCACCATAAACTTCATGCGACGAAGTGAAATTTCTGTTCTCATCCTGTATCGAAGTTCCGTCAGTTAAGACTTTATATTCTGTTATGTATTTATATGCGAGTTCATCAAAGTCTTTCACGTCACGGATGTCATCAACATCGATCGCACTTATCTTCGACACATCTTCAAAAGACATGCGCTTGCCGTGCCATCTTTCAACAAGTTCGTTCCTTGTTAATGCAAAAAGAATCGTCTTGCTGCTGCCGTCATTCTCCTTCACGAGAATGAGCCTTCCTTCCTCATAAGAAAGACCTGTTAAGTAGAAGAAATTTCTATCAGGAAGAAAACGGTAATCCGTATCCTGCGACATTGCTCTGCTCTTCCCCGCGAAAAGAAAAACCGCTGATCCTTCAGGAATGCGGTTTATCAATTGCTCTCTTCTGCTCTTGTAGATATCACCCGTGATTATCATTTAATACCTGCTTTGTCTCGTCGGATGAGAAGCGGCATTAACGGGTGTCGAATCAGACATAACGTTATACTCGTCAAACTGAATCGTGTTGTTGATGTAACTCAATGTAGCACCGGGTGCTCTTCTGATGAGTCCGGGGTTACCGATTACGATTGATCCGTCAGGCACGTCGAAGTTAACGTACGCACCGGGTGCGATAAGCACGTTATTACCAATCGTGATATTACCAACGATAACTGCATTGGCACCGATCCAAACGAAGTTTCCGATGTGCGGCGCACCCTTCCTCTTACCTCTGAACTGAGTACCGATTACAACACCTGTTGAAACGTTGCAGTTATAACCGATGGTTGACTTAGGGTGAATGATAACTCTTCCAAAGTGTGCGAGATAGAAGCCCTTGCCAATCTTAGTGTCGTAAGGGATCTGTATATGATACTTGTGTGATTGGCGTGTGAGTCTCCAGTTAAAGAACTCGTATCTGACCTTGCAGAGAAACTTTATGAACCCTTCGTAATGAGCGATCTCATCGTAGTAGAATTTTGTTCTTCGCATCAAAGAGATGTAATGAAACTCGGGGCTGCTCATGAGCTCCTGAAGGTAAGTAGTATAGATGTGTTTGGTACGTCTGGCATTGCCGGTGTACCTGAACAGATCACTGTACACTATGTCCTTTAATTTATCGTTCATCGATCCCTCCGACTTTCTAAAAGTTTATATCTTTTAGCATATATATTCAAGCATATGCGCACGCGTTTACATGGCTTGCTTTGGTCAATTCGTTAACAATATATTTACGCATTAAATCCATTTTTATCTATTTTATTGGTTAAATAGAATTGACATATTGAAGTAAAAAATATAAATTAATGCTATCAAACTGTTTGGAGGATAAAATAGTTATGGTTACAGATGACAAGAAGGTTGAGGCTAAGGCTCCCGTAGCTGCTGCTAAGACTGAAGTTAAGGCTACAACACCTGCTGCTAAGAAGCCCGCTGCTGCTAAGAAGCCTGCTGCTAAGAAGCCCGCTGCTAAGAAGCCCGCTGCTAAGA
>CAMJGB010000087.1 GCA_946405115.1 uncultured Clostridia bacterium
CCTTCTTCGCTCTCGTATCCCTCTGGGGACGCCGTAAGGAAAACCTTGTTCTGAAAGTGCTCTTTACCGTTTACACGGCAGCCATTATGCTCCCCGTCGTAGGCTCGATGTTTAACGGCTTCACGTTCCCCACTGGAAGATATCTTTTTGGCTACATACTGCTGCTCGCATACATCGTTGCCGCAGAATACGAGAGCTTTATAAGCTTTGCAAAGAAAAAGATGTACATACTCCTCGGAGTATCAGCCCTGTACCTTGTAATATGCCTTTTAACGGATCTTAACGGGTTCCTCTCGGGAGTGTCGCTTCTTGTTATAGGGGGAGCTTTGCTTTTCGCAGGTTCCGCTAAGAAAGATGTATCCAAGTTCCTGCTTCTGATGGCAGCATCGCTCGTATCCTGTGCGATCATGGGCTTTACGTATCTTCATGTATACACGATGGTAACGGAGGCAGATCTCGGCACAACCTACGATTACCTTTTCATGAGCAACGGACTTGATCAGTTAAGTGATGAAGAGCGCGCAGAGTTAAACCATACAAGGTACGACTTCGTTCCTTTTGTCATCGACGATGTTCCGCTCAATTCTTCCATGCTCCTCGACGCATACGGTTACGACTTCTATAACAGCAACTACAACAACGGAGTCGACAGATACTATATCGACATGGCAATTAACAGTAACCCTCTGGGCTTCATGATGAACGGCCTTAGAGGAAGAAATTACCTCGAGCTTATGAACGGAACCGGAATGATCTCCATCGAGAATAAGACTGAAGGCGTCCTGCGTGCTCCGTATTCCTATGAATTATTAAAGAGCAACGGCGATTATTCCATATACCGTGCATCATCGGGATCTTCCATGGTGTACTTCTATGACGAAGAGGTCTCCTCTGATTATCTTCAGAACATGAACCCCATAGAGGCAGAAGAACTCATGATGAACTACTGCGTAACGGACGGCGGATCATCCGTTCCTTCTAATGCGCCGCAGCACACGATTGAAGATTATGAGATTAGTTATTCCGAAGGCATCACGATGACCGGAGACAATACTTTCCATGCCGAGACAGGAGACTATATCATCCTCACATTTGATGATGTAACAGAAAGTGAGATCAGCGTCTACATCGAAGGCATCACCAACGAATTTTACTATGTGGTCTCCACGAGTCTTGGAAACGGTGACGATTACTTTGTATTCGATACTATCGAAGGCCAGGGCAACCGCAACAACATGTATTACCACTGGAGAGATGCATTTGTCGTTAACTTCGGTTATGTCGAGGAGCCTGTTAACTCAGTAAGGCTCGCTTTCCTTGAGGGAGAATATACGATCGATGATATCAGCATCTTCGCAAGAAACACAGAGCAGCTCGATACGACTGTCGGGGCTTTCTACGATCATGCAGACATGTATGACGTTATCTATGAGATCAAGGGAAATCATGTATATATAAGTGCTAATACAGACGAGGACAAATACCTTTACTTCGCCATTCCCTACTCCGACGGATGGCATGCGACGGTAGACGGCGAGGCCGTTGAGATCGACAGAGCCAACATAGGATTCATGGTCATACCCATCACTTCCGGCCATCATGATGTGGAGCTTTATTACCGCACTCCTTATCTTAAGGAAGGCATGATGATCACACTGGTATCTCTGTGCGCTTTCATCACAGTAATTCGTTGGAATAAAAATAAGTCTCAGGACAGATCATCCTGAGACTTAACCTCTATGTCTAACGTAAGATAATTCAGCTTGTGCTTCAATCCCTCTGCGACCACCCGTTTACCCTGGAAAGGTAAGATCTCTATCTGTTTATCGCCCTTGCATCTGTCCAGAAGAAGTACCCTCTTACCGTCACGGTCGACGCATACTGAGAAGAAGCACTTGGGAACAAAGTATCTGTATGTTGTATTTGTCATGTACGGTCTTATAAGTTCCTCGTTGATCTGCGGTATCTTTACCACAAGACAGAGATTCTTGTCTTCCTCTTTCTCGCGGTATCCGTTCCTCCGGCATAAGGCCTTGAACCTCGAGTTTACCATCGCCTCACTTACGTAAAGATAGATAAGATATACGATGCCGTAATCAGCAAGGCCTAACAGGGCCAGCCACTTAACCGGGGATATAAGAAAACCTACAGCAACACATACACCTCCGACAACCGGCATGCCGCTGTGGCCCGCGCGGTTCGCGAGGTAGGTCGACACGATAAGGAATACTCCTATACCGCATAGCAGAAATGTGCCCCAATGTTGATCGATAATTGCTAACACGTTTCTCCACCTTATGTGTTGATACGTTTCTATTCTAACATCTGCACGTTTCCAGTTGTTGCTAAGTTTTGAAGATAGTAAAATTAATTTATGAACACGGAATCAGAAAAGAATACTCAGATTAGCAAAACTGCCAGACAATCAAACATTGAGCTGGCCCGTCTCGTTTCAATATTGGGGGTTATCTTTCTCCACTATAACAACAGGAGCATGGGCGGCGCTTTGGAATACGTAACCCGTGGCACCACGAACTTCTTAGTCATGAACGGCTTTGAAAGTCTGTTCATTTTTGCAGTAGATCTTTTTATCCTCATAAGCGGATACTTTCTCATTAATTCCGGTAAAAGAGCTCTCTTTAAACCGCTTACTCTCTTTATTCAATTCGTTATCTTCAAGCTTTTGTTCCTCGGAGTTGATGCAGCTTTGGGAACAGAACCATTTTCAATTGAAGGATTGGTAAAGTGCTTCCTTCCCAATGACTGGTTCATCAACCTTTACATTGTTTTGTTCTTCATCTCGCCTTTCATAAACATCGCGATCAGAAAGCTTAGCGACAAACATCAAAAACTGCTTCTGATCCTTCTAATTCTGTTCTTCTCCGTAGAGCCGTCTGTAGTAGATATCATCGGCGGCTTCTTAGGACTTAATCTTGATCACATGTCATTCATAGGTCTTGCAGGATCTGAAGGCGGCTACTCAATCGTTCAGTTCGTATTGATGTACATAATCGGAGGAGTCCTAAGACAGCAGGAAAAGACAATGGTTCCCTCCTCAAGAAGAATGCCTGTACTGGTCTATCTTGTATGCGCATCACTTACACTCGGAATAGGTGTAATGACAGAGATGGCATATGAGTATTGCTGTCCTCTGGTAATGGGCGAAGCCGTATGTGTATTCCTTATCTTCCGCGACATGAAGATTGGCACAAGCAAGATCATTAACTATCTTGCAAAAGGATGCTTCACGGTATATTTGGTCCATCATCACTTTTATAAGTATTTTGATATTGAACATTATGCGAACGGCAGCACGCCTTTATTCGCACTACACACGATCGGCACCGCAGTTGCAATATTCCTTATATGCAGCATCCTTCATTTCATCTACGACACATGCACAAAGGCTGCCCTTAAGAAACTTAAGAACAGCCTTGCTAAGTTCGAATACGATATCCCGCAGTAATCAGCCTGCTTCTCTTATCTCGTAGATTCTGGAGCCGAAGTCTGGAAAGTACCTTATGTTGTCGTTTAATCCAAGGCCTACGAATCTCGGCTTAAGATGAACGCCTGCATACATCATCGCATCGCCGTACATCACGTGAGATTCATTCTCGTAATTCATCTTCATGAACTTCGCGATCACACTGTGGATAAATCCGTCAGGCTTAACATGGAACGGAGTTGCAGTATTGATAAGACCTCCCATCACGCGCACATCGTAAGACAGCACACGATTCTCGATTCGGTACTTAACGTCTTCGGCAAGTCCTCTCGGATATAAAATATCGTGCTGCTCATTAGGTGTCGCGAGGCTTTGCATAATGAAAGACACAGCCTCCGATTTATCCTCGGATGAGATCGTCCATGACAAAATCTTGCCGTCATCAAATGAACTCTTTCTCCAGAACTTCCCGTACTGCAAAAGCTTACGGTTCTTCTTATAGAATTCAATCTGCGACTTGATCTCGTTAAACTCTCCCTTACCAAGATCGCACATATTGCACTCGTATCCCATGACACCGAACGACGCCACATTAAATCTCGTATCAAGCGGCGTTCTTCTCAACGTCTGATGATTCGGAATATCCGACACATGGCATGTATAACACGACTGCGGATAACCGTAGGAATAGCCGTTCTGAATGATTCCTCTCATATAAGCATCGGTATCATCCGACGCCCATATCTGCGGAAAATAACACAATATGCCGAGGTCGAATCTGTTGCCTCCGGAAGCGCATCCCTCGAAAAGAATCGACGGGAACTTCTTCGTTAACACCGACATGACTCGGTAAAGTCCGAGTATATATCTGTGCGCCACTTCACCCTGACGATCCGCGGGCAAAGATGCTGAATAAACATCAGTGAAGTTACGGTTATAATCCCACTTAACATAAGAGATATCAGCCGATGAGAACAGGTCAGACATCGACTTAATTATGTAGTCCTGAACATCTTCGCGGGTAAGGTCGAGAAGCATCTGGTTTCTTCCTGTCGCATGCTTCTTCCCGGGGATCCTCATCGCCCACTCGGGATGCGCACGGTACAGGTCGGAATTCTCATTTACCATCTCAGGCTCAACCCAGATACCGAAGTCCAATCCGAGCTTTCTTACCTTATCGCAGATACCCTTAACGCCTCGCGGAAGCTTCTTCTTATCGGGCGTCCAGTCGCCCAAGGAAGACGTATCATCGTTACGCCCCTTAAACCATCCGTCGTCCATTACAAACAGCTCTACACCGGCTGTCTTGGCCTTACGGGCAAGCTTTAAAAGTCTGCTCTCGTTGATGTTAAAGTAAGCTGCCTCCCAGGAGTTTAGGAGGATCGGCCGAAGTCTGTCCTTCCACTCGCCTGATACAACATGCGCATTAACAAAATCATGCATGCCGTGGCTCATTGTGTTGCAGCCTGAAGCAGAATATGTCATTACGGCTTCGGGACTTCTGAAGGACTCTCCTTTCTCAAGAATAAAGCTAAAGCCCTGAGGATTGATTCCCGTTACAAGTCTTAACTTTCCGTAAGGATCCTGCTCCGCACAGGTGTAGTGGTTGCCGCTGTAGATAAGGTTTATTCCGATGACTTCACCGTAGTCTTCATCGAACGCACCTTTGCCGATCATCACAAAAGGATTCGCACGGTTTGAAGATGCACCATAGCATGAAGAATTCACAAGCTTTGCTGCGCCTATCTTCTGCACGTTCTTATTCATCTCGCGCGTCCACGCACCGTTGAACGTAACGAAAGAATAGTCACCGGGATCCATGTCAAGCTGCATGCTCATGAGGCGCTCTATCTTAACCGAAGCCTCGCCCTCGTTAAGAAGCACACATGAACGCGTGATGACATCACACTCTTCGAACACTGTATAGATAAGCTTCAATGTAAGCTTATTGGCTTCATCCTTTAAGGTAACCGTAAGCACGTCGGCGTCATCTCCGTATGAACCCGGGAACTCATCTTCACGGCTCTTGCCTTTCGATGTTTCTGCGCCTTCGAAAAGGAAATCCGTCGTGCGACTTCCGTCGCCGTTTACGATCTCGTGGAAAGGCTCGCGCTCGTCGCCTTTACCGAGGGAACTTATCTCAAGCTTAACGTCTTCCAGGGACAGTGAAGAACCCGTCTCGACTACGCTTGAATTGCCCGGGGCAAACTCCCTTTGCATCGCGATGCCGTCAGCATCATCGAGCCTTATCTTCCTGCCGTAGTAAAGGTGCTCAAGGTAGCCTTCAGGAAGCACTCGAAAAGCATACGTCGTCTTCGCAGTATCAAGCACATAAAGCTTATCTTTAATGGTGATCATATCATGCCTCCTTGGCCTTCAGGCTCGCGATGATCTCCTCAAGTTTCTTGTCAGTAAGGATGTATCTTCTCTTAAAGATAAAAACTGCAACAACAAGCACAACGATAGGTGTGAGAGTCATGACAAGTCTAAGACCGACAACGGAATTGGAGCTTATGGTCTCGACTACACCGTTACGGATGTTCTCGATCTTATCAATGAGTGTCGAATATGTGATGGCTACATCAGAATTCTCCTTGATGTTGAAGACTGCAAGGCAGATGGATGCAACAAGAGCAGAGATACCTGATGCGAGCTTAACGACGAATGTCTGCATTGAGAAGATGACTGACTCATCTCTTCTGTTGTTCTTAAGGTGTCCGTAGTCAACCGTGTTCGCAAGGAAGATGGTAACAACTACATTAAGGATACCTACGGCTGCCATGATGAAGAAACCGGGAACGAAGAACGGGAATACGCTCTTAAGACCGGCAAGTGCCATGACAAGAAGAACGATGTAACCGCCGATCGCAGATGCGATGCATATATAGAAGATCTTCAATGTGTTAAAGAACCTTCTTAAGATCGGGAAGAATGCCATCATGGCAATGATCTGGATACCACCTGCGAATGTGTTGAACAAGGTGTAATTGCCCTGCCAGTTGGAACCTGCGAGATCGTACTTAAAGAAGTAGATAAGAAGGTTCGATGTGATGTATGTAGCTGAGTTAACAAGAACGATGGTGATAACGATCGTCATAGCCTGATCGTTCTGGATCAAAGCCTTGAACATCTGTCCTACTGAAGCAGTCTTGATATCAACGGAAGACTTCTCCTTGATGAACAGACAAGTGATTGTGATGAATACAACGAACAGTATGCCGATTACCATGGAGAAGTACTTAAAACCTACTCTCTCCACTTCGAGGTTAGATTCCATCAAGATGCCTGCACGGATGGAAGTCTCAGCAGACAATTCTGCATATGTATCTGAATCAACATAGATTGAGACAACGGGATCAGTAGTAATGAAGCCCTGTTTTTCTTCGGGGTTCTCATAATCGTTCTTAACGAACTCTACGTTGCTCGCCTCGATCTCCTGATCGTTGATCGTAAGGGTTACGTCTGCGTTTGAAGAGTTAACGTAGATAACATCATTCCAGTCACCAAATACTCTTCTTGCACCCGTGATAGTTGTGGATACACGAACATCGTCACCGGTAAACTCAGTAACGTTGCCTGTGGGATTTGAATCAGCATCAACCTCGAGAACGTAAGCCGTGTAATTAAGGCCATCAGAAGAAGCAAAATTCTTGGTAAGAAGATCGCTCTCCTTAGCTGAGAATGCATTACCCAAAGCAGCAACGCTCATGACAGTAAGGATAGTAACAACAGCGGAGCCCACACCTGCTGCAGATCTTGCAAGAGTCGTAAGTCCTTCTCTCTCCTTACCGCTCTCCGTGAACGCCGGGATCATTGACCAGTAAGGGATATCCATCATGGTATATGTGATACCCCAGAGGATATAAGTAACTGCCGCATACGCGATAAGTCCGCCGCCGTCGAGAGAAGGCGGAGCGGAGAACATGACGATCAATATGATCGCATTAGTGATCGTACCGATCATGAGCCAGGGACGGAACTTGCCCCACTTTGTCTTCGTCTTTGCAACTACGACACCCATGATAGGATCGTTAAATGCATCGAATACTCTTGCTGCCATGAGGATTAGTCCCATTGCTATGGCAGATACTCCGAGGATGTCCTGGAAGTAGTAAAGTACATAGCTCGCTGAAAGCATGTAGACCATGTCTTTACCTACGGCACCGAGGCCGTAAGCTATCTTCTCTTTTACTGTGAGTCTCATGCGTCCACCTCCTTAAGCTTCATGGCAAGCTTGACGGCATTATATGCTCCGTCGTAAATGCCCATCTTCTTGTTAAGGTCGATGGCATCGCACATGTTCTTCAAAGTAACATCGTCTTCGAGGAACAGTCTTGCCATCTGCAATGTATGAGGAATGTCCTGGCACTCCAAAGTTCCGTCGCCCATCTCTGCAGAGTGGATCGCACCCCACTGCTCGTGGCCGCCGATCCTCTTAATGAAGAGCTTCGGAACGGGATAGAATGCGAGCTCTGAAGGCTTCG
>CAMJGB010000088.1 GCA_946405115.1 uncultured Clostridia bacterium
AACAGGATTGAGCATCTTCTAACAGTATCGAGAAGGTTGTAAAGAACAGCAGCAAGTCTGGGCTTCTTCTCCTCATCCTTAGCAAGGATCCAAGGCTCATTCTCATCGATGTATTTATTAGCACGAGCGATAACGCGGAAGATCTTCTCGAGACCTTCAGAGAATCGTAATGTCGTGAATGCATCATCAACGAAAGCAGGAAGCTCATCTGTCATTGACAAAAGCTCCTCATCAGACTCGTTGAAATCCTTGTTCTCAGGAAGTGTGCCGCCGAAGTACTTCTCAGCCATTGCAACAGTTCTTGATACGAGGTTACCCAAATCGTTAGCAAGGTCACTGTTATATCTGTTGAACATCTGCTCGTTGGAATAAGGGCAGTCAGAACCGAATACCATCTCTCTTAAGAGGTGATATCTCAAGGAATCAACGCCGTATCTCTCGCTCAATACGAAAGGATCGATAACGTTACCCTTGGACTTACTCATCTTTCCGCCGTCACCGAATGTGATCCAGCCGTGGCCGTAAACCTTCTTAGGAAGCGGCAGATCAAGAGCCATAAGGATTGCAGGCCAGATAAGAGAGTGGAATCTTACGATCTCCTTAGCCATTACATGCATATCAGCAGGCCAGTACTTATCGTAATCGTTATATGTGTCGTTAAGATAACCCAATGCAGTAATATAGTTTGATAGAGCATCGATCCATACATATACGATATGACCTTCATCAAAGTCTACGGGAACACCCCAGGTAAAGCTTGTTCTTGATACGCAAAGATCCTGAAGTCCGGGCTCGATGAAGTTATTGATCATTTCATTTACTCTGGACTTAGGATTAAGGAAATCCTTCTCCTCATCAAGGAGAAGCTCCTTGAGCTTGGGAGCGAACTGGGAAAGCTTAAAGAAGTATGCTTCCTCAGATGCATCTGTTACCTCACGTCCGCAGTCAGGGCACTTGCCGTCAACAAGCTGTGATTCTGTCCAGAAAGACTCACAGGGTGTGCAGTACTTACCCTTATACTCGCTCTTGTAGATATAGCCTGTATCGTAAAGCTTCTTAAAGATCTTCTGAACAGACTCGATGTGGTAATCGTCAGTTGTTCTGATGAATCTGTCATATGTGATTCCGAGAGTAGACCAGAGCTTCTTGAAGTTAGCAACGATCTCATCGACATAAGCCTTAGGTGTTGTACCAAGCTCCTCTGCCTTCTTCTCGATCTTCTGTCCGTGCTCGTCAGTTCCCGTAAGGAACATTACATCGTAGCCCTGCATTCGCTTCATTCTTGCAACAGCATCGCATGCGATGGTTGAATAGCAATGTCCGATATGTGGATTGCCTGAAGGATAGTAAATAGGCGTAGTAATGTAAAACGGTGTTTTTTCTGACATAAGTCACTTAACCCCCTGGTTGAAAATTAACTTATCGATTATACATCAGATGAAATATTTATTCCAGAAAGCAAACACAGACATTGGCTTGCCAAAATAGTACCCCTGAATGATGTCTGCATCCATATCTCTGATCATATTGTACTGGTCTTCACTCTCGACACCTTCGACGACTACTCCCTTGCCTATTGAGTGTGCAAGCATCGTCATGGCGGAGATGAATGTATTATCGAATTTATTGGAAAGCATATCATCGACGAACGTCTTATCGATTTTGATCTCGTCGACCGGCAATTCCTTAAGATAATTGAACGAAGAATAACCGGATCCGAAGTCATCCAATGCAGTTCTGATGTTATGTGCATGCAAAGCTTCGATATTCTGTCTGCACAAAGCCATGTTCTGCATCAACGAAGTCTCTGTAAGCTCGATGAGTATATTCTCAGACGACAGATTGTACTTCTCAAGCAAAGCAACGAGACGGTCAACATAATCTTCTGTGATAAGATCGTCAGCTGTCGCATTAACATGAATATAGAAATCCTTGGGTGCACCCTTGGATATCCACTCAGAGCACTGCCTTATGGCTTCCTCCAAGATCCAGCGGCCAACAGCATCCATCTGGTTGATTGCTTCAAGCGCAGCGACGACCTTCTCAGGATTTGCAAGTTTTCCGCCGGGTTCACTCCAACGAAGCAATGCTTCAGCACCCTTAAGCTGCTTAGTCTTGGCATCAGTTAACGGCTGATAGTAAAGAAGGAAATTCTCGAAGCCATTCTTGATGTTCGCGGATACTGTCATCTGGAAATCGAGCTTCTCACGAAGTTCATTCTTATCCGCAGGTGAGAATACCGCATATCGTAAACTCTTATCTTCCTTGACCTTATGAAGCGTTATCTCAGCCTGGCTCAAAAGCTCATCAGATGTTCTTCCCTCAGGATAGAAAGCAGCAGAAGCCAGAAGATGAATAAAGAACTTCTCATTACCGATCATGATAGGATCTTCAGAACGGGCAATAACGTCCTTCATGTATTTGCCGGCCTTAATCTGTGAAGAATCAGGCCACAATACTGCGAAGTTATCAGTTCCAATGTGATAGAGCTTAGCTCTGTCCGGCAAAGTATTGGTAAGCATATCTGCAAGAGCACGAACGATCTTATCTCCGGCATCTTTGCCGTATCTGTCAGTAATCTCATGGAAGTCGTTAATATCGTACATGATGACAGCTGCACAGGTTATGCTTCCGTCTCTGATTACGACTTCAACATCTCTTGCAAGTCTTTGAGCTGTAGGAAGTCCCGTTATCTCATGAGAAGACCCCGCCTTCTCGAAAGTATCCTTAACTTCGTTCATGGCAGAAAGATCAAGGATGCTTCCCGTAAGAACACGAGTCATCGCATTCTTGTTCTCGAATGACTTACCTCTGATTGCTACCCATGATGATCTGTCATCATCTCTTCTGACACGGACCTCGATAGCAAATTTGGTGCCGATCTCCTGAACCGAACGGTTAAGAAGATTACGGAATCTCTGCCTGTCAGACGGAATTATCATCTGCACCAACGTCTCAACAAAATCACCTTCTACGACCAAAGGAAAATCAGCAAACAATTTATGTATGTTGGGAGATATTGTTGTGAGATTCTTGTTGAGGTCAGTATTGAAGATGACTGCGTTAAGACCGTCGATCATGTTATCCCACATATAGTCGTCATTAACGAACTCGGTTACATCGGAGAAGATTCCGGAAACAAAGCGGCCTTCACTGCCGTAATCTGAGAACCCGTCTGTTCTAAGATAGATGACTCCTCTACCCGGTGCCTGGAATCTTACCTGAAGGCCTCCGTCGGAAATGCGGTCTTTCATGTAAGTAAGAATAGCTTCGTGAAGTTTCTCAGAATCATCGGGATGAACATACTTCCTGTAGTTCTCGGAGAAGTGATTGATCTCATGTGATTCGAGGTCAAACTCTTCAACGAACTTATCACTTACAAAGCAGACATCACGCTTAACATCGTATACGAACAGATATGAGAAGATATCGGGACCGAACAGAGCCTTAAACGAACGGCTCATCATATCGGGAGTCTTATCCTTGATAACTGCAAGGATGAATCTGGACTTATTCATAGTCTCGACTCTCATCGATATCTCGATATCATAGATTATCGAATTAACACCGGAAAACTTATGAGACAGCATAATAACCTGGGTATCCTGCTCCATAAGCACGCTTATGGCAGCTTCATATCTCGATGTTATCTCAGCTCGTTCTGATTCGGGAATATACTGGTAATACTGGGAAAGATACATGAAAGATCCTGCAGCAAGACCTAATACATCTACCATGCCGTCCGAGAAACATATTTCCTTCTCTCTGGGATCAATAACTGCTACAGACTTAAAAGCCCCCTCGAACAAAGGGACATATTCTTGAAGAGCTAACTCTTTGGTATATGCGATCAACGCTTCACGACTGATCTTCTCCCCATTAGAATCATTCATTAAGTCTTAAGATCCTTCCACCTTGTCCTTTAATTTTAACAGATTAAGGACACGCGCGTACATTTCTTTTTTGGAAGTACCTGTGTCCTGGGACAGGATCTCAGCAATCTTCTTGACCGGCATTCCGGAATCTCTCATCTTAAGGATCTCGTTCTCAATATAAGCATCATCGAACACAGGAGCTTTCTTCACTGAAGGTTCGAGACACACAACGAATTCACCCCGGGGCTCGTTCGACTCATAATAGGAATCCGCCTCATCAACGGTCATTCTTACGACTTCCTCATACTTCTTCGTAAGCTCCCTGCAAAATGATGCACGGCACTCGCCGAAGCCTTCCGCCTTAAGCTCAGATATCAGCTTACGAAGTCTGTGGGGAGCCTCATAAAGAACTATGGTCTCCTCGTAATCAGACAATTTCTTAAGTCTCTTCTTCCTGTCGGAGCCTGTATTCGGAAGGAAACCTTCAAAGTGATAATACCTCGTCGAAAGTCCGCTCATTACAAGCGCTGTTACAGCGGCAACAGGACCCGGAACAACAGTAAACTCAAGACCCTGTTCAATACATAATGCAACGAGGTCTTCGCCGGGATCACTTACTGCAGGCATTCCCGCATCAGAAACCTGAGCCACATTAAAGCCCTGCTTAAGAAGGTCTGCTATCTCATGGCCTTTAGATACCTTGTTATGCTCATGGTAAGAGATAAGTTTCTTATTCTCTATCTCAAGGCTCTTAAGAAGTATGCCCGTAACTCTCGTATCTTCACAAGCAATAAAATCAACCTGCTCCAATATCTCTATCGCACGGCTGCTGATATCGCCCAAATTTCCTATAGGTGTTCCAACTAGATAAAGCAATCCGTATGCTCCTTATTGTAAATATCATTCATTCTGTCACTATCATTTAATATCAAAGGTGCCATTATCTCAAGCTGGGTATTGGCATTGGTCTTCTTCCCTGTGATGAGCACCATCTCGGCCTTCTTAGAAGGCGTAGGATGAACTGACATAAACCTGAAAGGCTTAACTCCGTTATCTCTCATAAGACAAAGTACTTCATCAGCTCTTGAAGCTGTCATGACTACAGTCATTATCCCCTTAGACGGTATAAGACGAGAGGCACCGGTACTGATGAAGTCGCTTAACACACCGTAATGCTCATATCTTCCTATCTTTCCCGAAGCAGGTCCGGTTTCATCCTTAAAGAACGGCGGATTCATGAACACTGCATCATACTGCTTCTGCTTAAGCTCATCGGGGAGCTCGCGCACATCAGCGTTAAAAGCACAGACACGGTCTTCGAGCTTATTTACTTTGATATTCCTCTTAAGGACTTCACATGCATCAGCATCAATCTCAACGTCATCGGTAAAAGCTTCGTCTCTTCTTGCCGTAAGAAGGAGTGTCGCGGCACCGCAGTTGGCACCAAGCTCAAGAAGCCTCGCTTCCTTCCCCGGCTTCAAAAAAGATGCCGTGTACCACGCGAGCAACACGGTATCCGTTCCGAATCTGAATCCGTCTTTAAGCTGATACATAGAAAAGTTCTTACGCCCCAGAGGCTCGAATGTAAGCATCGAATCATCCATAGGGATATTATACAGCATAAAAAAGCCCCGAAGCCGAAGCTCCGGGGGTCTTTGATCTCATAGGTATTAAGAATTACTCCTCAGAAATCGCAGATACAGGGCAAACACCTGCGCATGCTCCGCAAGAAATGCATACATCAGCATCAACTGTGTACTGTGTATCACCTGCTGAAATAGCTGATACGGGACATCCGTCTGCGCATGTTCCGCAAGAGATGCAAGAATCTGAAATTACATATGCCATGTTTGCTAACCTCCTTATTGATGTGCACTATAATTATCACACAAGTTTCCGATAATTGGAAACCGCTGTAGACACTTTTACAAAGAATTCAAAAAATCAATCAGATATCTTCATCATTAGATGAATTATCAGAATCCGACTCGTCTCTTCCTCTGTTTCTGTCCTGATTAAGAGGTGCAAGGCCCTCCCAATCATAAACTTCCGTAGTGTAAGTATCGTCGTCAACGAACTTGACGGTAACCTTCTCGGCAATGTAATTAACGTCAGCAACTACACCCATGCCGTCAGGTGTTCTAATCTTCTTTCCCGTCTTGGGAAGACGCTTTCTTGCATCGGCGTACGCTTCCTTTTCGAACTGAAGGCAGCACATGAGTCTTCCGCATGCGCCGTTAAGCTTACCGGGGTTAAGTGACATTCCCTGATCGCGTGCAGTTCTTAATGTAACCGGAGCGAACTTGTTGAGGAAAGTGCAGCAGCAAAGCTCACGGCCGCACATTCCGATACCGCCGACAAGCTTAGCCTGGTCTCTTGAACCGATCTGTCGGAGTTCGATCCTTGCGCGGAATGAAGATACGAGATCCTTTACAAGCTCTCTGAAGTCAACTCTGTTATCGGAAGTGAAGAAGAATGTTACCTTCTTGCCGTCGAAAGTAAACACGGCATCGATAAGGTTCATGTCGAGGTTATGCTTCGCGATGAGCTCAATGCAAAGATCGTAAGCTTCCTTCTCCTTAACCTTCTTAAGCTCGCCACGTTCAATCTCCTTGGCTGTAGCAAGTCTTACAACGGGCTCTACCTCTTCTCCAATCAAGGACTCGTCGAGGTCCATGGGAACTCCGATTACCTTACCCAAGTCAAGACCACCTGCTGTAGGCGCCATGACAAAATCACCGGGATTCAAATCCATGCCGTCGCATATGTACTTTGTTGTCTTTCCGCCTTCGCGGAAGGTCAGGTTAACGATTTTTTTCATTTCTCAGCTCCTTATGTATGCGTAAGAGCATATTGCAGCAAGATGTCTCGAAGCTCGCATTGACGTGTGATGCGTCGATATAGTCAGTTACGGCTTTCTCGGCATTGCTTATGTTGATCAATGTAATTTCTCCGTTATCGGCAACGAACTTAATGATCTCATTCCTCTTGTCGGAATTCTTAAGATCTGTTGGCTTAGGCACCGCGATCGCAGTAGCCACGTCACCTAAAGTCCAGATGAGGAGCAATAACAACTCATCCATCTTATCACGATTCTTATCAAAGTAATTAAATTCGTCGTACAGAACGTCCGTGTATCCGAGCTTCGGCATTCTCATGACGAGGTCGAAGATGTAGTCTCTTTCCTCGAGGAATTCTGAATCATTCATCAAAGACAGAGCCTTGCCGGGGATTCCTGATGAGAATGAAGACAGGAATGAGAGCTTGTCGTCGCTTAAATCTTCTCCGCCCTGATCTTTAAGGATGCTGAGCATCTGCTCATCCGTGTACTCGCGGAAAGGAAGTTCCGTAACACGCGAAAGTATCGTGCGAAGAAGTCTCGATGTATCTGAACAAAGAAGAATGTATACAAGATGTTCGTCAGGTTCTTCCAAAGACTTGAGCATCAGGTTCTGGCAGTCGGGTGCCGTCTTATCGGCATTAATGATCAAAACCTTATGCTTGGAGATCTGAGGCTTTACTTCAGCATCTCGTACAACCTCACGAAGATCGGCGATCCTTATGTTCTTTCTTCCCTCTGAAGGTTCAACGGAAATAAGATCGGGGTGTGTACCCGCATCGATATACTTACATGAAGCACACTGACCGCAAGCGCCGTCAGGCTTTCTGTCCATGCAAAGAATTGCTTTCGCGGTTTCCTTGGCAAAAAGGTGCTTACCTATGCCCTCAGGGCCCGTGAAAAGAAGAGAACACGCTGAAGGCGCGGCCGTAATATCCTTAAGCCTTGACTTAACGGTTTCCTGCCCTGTCAGCGAATTGAATCCCATATAAGCTTCTGGATTTCCTCGTATATAACGTCGGGAGTTCTTGCTGCGTCGATGACCTTAATACGGTCCTCAGACTTTGCAAGCTCGAGATATCCCTCTCTAACCATTTCCTGATAAGCAAGACCCATCATCTCGATACGGTCTTCCTCACCTCTTGATGCTCTTCTCTCATATGCGGTCTTAGGATCGATATCAAGAAGAATAGTGATATCAGGGCTTGTCTCGTT
>CAMJGB010000089.1 GCA_946405115.1 uncultured Clostridia bacterium
TCGAAGACTTATAGTACTTAAGTAAGCTCTTGGGTGTTCTGGGTCTTCTGTAGAAGTAATGTACGTTAGACTCAGAAACAAGTCTGTACATGTTGTAAAGACCGAGGTTGTTTCTTACAAGCCAGATAATGTGATAAGCCCTACTGTTCTTAGACAGCAATTCATCCGTGCTCTTATGTCCTATCTTAAGGTTAAGAGCTTCAGGATCAGCCGAGCCTTCATTTACAAGATAGTCGATGACGAACTGTCCGTCTCTCCTTGTCTTATCAACAAGGTCATTTCCGGTCTTTACATCAGTTTCCGTGATAGTCTCAGGGCATGCATATCTTCTTATATCCTCAATGGATATGGCAGGCATATTGAACTTATTTCTGTAGTACTTCTGATCCTCGATATTGATGCCGTAACCTGCGCGTCTCAAGAAGCCCAATACAGCGAAAATATTCTCACCTGTTACATAAGCATCGCCTATGAACTCAACGAGTTCGCCCATGCGGAAATATGAATCACAAGGCTCCCCTGTTCCCTTATAGATGATATCTTCGACGTCAGCGTAGAAATCAGCGACATGCTCATAGGCGATTTCTTCAGGTACTACCAAAGAACCGTCTTCGGAATAAGGCGTACTAATACGTTCTTCAATATTAATGATGTGGTTAGCACCCTTCTCGCCGTAATCAGGAACACCGGGAAGATTCTCGTCTCTTAAGTTCTCAGGAATCTCTTCAGGCTCCCAAAGGCTCGTATCGATATCGTGTGATGCAAACTCCTGAGCCTGTGCGTCGGTCTCACCCTCGATTTCGGGGCGAATACCCTGGAATCCCTTAAGTCTGTACTTACTTGCCGCAACACGCGTAAAAGTATCCGTGCAGGGATCATCTCCGTTTGTCTCGATGGCTATGGTTACAAACTCACCTACGGCCATCGGAGGCTTGGGAACATCTGAATCCTTAAGAGGTATGAAAGGCAGATTATAGAAGATCGTGGGGCCGTCATCTACAAGGTAGCCCTCGCAGCCTAAGATAGCCTTGAACTTCTCTTCGTCATCTCCCCTCTTCTTGTTAATTCCTTTAACAGCATCAACGGCTTCGGGGAACCCCTGAACAACGCCGTGGTCGGTAATGGCACATGCTCTGTGTCCGAATGAAGCTGCAAGCTTCATGATATCGCTGGGATTGCTGATAGCATCCTTCTCACTCATCTTGGAGTGGACATGGAGCTCTACTCTTTTATACTCGCAGTTCTCACGGCGTGCAGGCGGAGGATCAGCCTCATAGATACCTGATACCTTTACACCTCGCTCGCCTCTGTCGTAGTTGATGGAAACCTGGAAACCGGCATACCCGCCCTTTGCAAATTTCTTCTCAAACTTATCGGCCTCCTCAGGCTTTAAGAACATTATGGCGCTTGTACCGCCCGTTGCATCAACAATAAAAAACTTAGCTATAACGCAGCTTCCGCTCTTGGACAGCTTAAGGATATCGGCCATCTTCTGGTCGTCCATGATAACAAAGTTACCCTCGATGTTAACGTTCTGGCTGTAGTCATCGAGATCCTTGATATCCATCTTGGGAGCGCCGGACATAACTCTTCCCATAAGTGACTCATCATTCTTACGGGGACGGAACTTAGGCTTGCCTTCGCCGTTAGAAGAAGCCTGCTCTTTAACTTCCTTGGCTTTTGCAACCCAGGAGTTCTTGGCATCTGCTGCCTCATCCTTCTTGGCTTTTGCCTTCGCCTCAGCCTTCTCCTTCTTTGCGTTCTCTTCTTCCTCTAAGATCTTCAATATCTCGGGATCAAGGCCGGGGTCGTATGTCTTATTGGACGGTGCCGGCTCCTTTACGGTATATCCTGAGATATTAACCTTACAATGAGCTCTTTTCTCCATGGTAAGTCTGACTTCATTAAGAAGTGTCTCTGCCAGGAAGTCGCACTCACCGGACACCTTGATCTCAATGCGGTTGTCCTTCTTGTAAAAGTCGATTTTGTCGACATTTAATCCGCCAAGACCTTCTTCGAACTCAGGTCCCAGCCCTAATTGTCTGATAAGATTCTTCATCTATTCCTCTTTAAGTCGTTGTTTGTGATTTCTCTTCGCCGAGTTTCCTGACTTCTTCAACAAACTCGTCAACTGCGGTGTCGGCCTTAAGCTTTCTTACGATCTGACCCTTCTTAAATAGGAGGAATTCATCCTTGCCGCCGGCAAGTCCTATGTCAGATTCTCTCGCTTCGCCCGGGCCGTTAACCGCGCATCCCATGACCGATACTTTAAGGTCATAAGGGAATCCCTTAATCTTGCTCTCGATCTCATTAGCGATCTCGATCAAAGGAACCTCTGTCCTTCCGCAAGTGGGACAAGATACAAAAGTAATTCCGCCGCTTCGAAGGTCCAAAGCCTTCAAAATACTCTTCGCGACATAGACTTCATCAACCGGATCTCCCGTAAGAGAAACTCTGATCGTATCTCCGATACCTTCGGCAAGGAGCGTTCCTATGCCTACTGCGGACTTGATCATGCCTTCTCTTAATGTGCCGGCTTCAGTAACACCTACATGAAGCGGATAGTCACAGGCTTTACTCATAAGCCTGTATGTCTCGATGGTGAGCTTCGGGCTTGAAGACTTGATGGAGATGACAATGTCATCGAAGTCTACATCCTCGAGAAGTTTAACGGCATCGAGCGCACTCTTAGTCATATTCTCTGCGCATACGCCGCCATACTGCTCGACAAGCTTTCTGTCTATGGAACCGGAGTTAACTCCGACTCTTATCGGGAGACCTCGCTCCTTACAAACATCTGCCACCTGACGAAGCTTCTCAGGTCCGCCGATATTACCCGGGTTTATTCTTATCTTGGCGGCACCGTGCTTGGCAGCTTCAATGGCAAGACGATAATCGAAATGTATATCTGCAACAACAGGAATCGGGGACTTTGAAGTGATCTCCGAGAGAGCCTCAGCGGCCTCCATATTAGGAACTGTGACTCTGGTTATATCGCAGCCGGCATCGTGAAGTCTCGCAATTTGTTCAAGGGTACCCTTAACATCCTGAGTCTTCGTATTATTCATGGATTGAATCCTTACGGGATTGTCTCCTCCAAGAAGAATTCCACCGACATTTACAGCCTTGGTCATGTACAGATTCCTTTCGATTAGGTATGTGAATCTAGTCTATCACTTTAGTGACAGAATCTAATATTACAATTTGTCCTGATCGGATTAATAAGGAATAACGCCGACGGAATTGCAGATAGATGCGAATTCTCCGTCCTCCGCATTAACAATAGCGGAAGCCCAGTCTTCTCTGGACATGCCGTCCTCAAGAAGCGTAACGTTGTAAGCAAGTCCTTCTTCATCAGCAGGTCTTGCAAGTACGCCCTGATAGAAAGCACTTACAAATTCTTCATTGGTGAGATTTCTGTTTACGCTCTCATCACTGAAGGAAATCTCATTTACAAGCTCGGCGCCCGTAACGTCGTGATCAATAAGTCTGTGAACCTGATCGATGAGCTCTTCAGTTGAAGGGCTTCTTCCGAGCATTGTCCAGCTTAAACGCATGGAGAAGATAACTACAAGATAATTGTCGGGATTGTCTACGACTTCATCGCCCGTTACGATATTGAACGAAGTATCAAACGAACCCGTGAAATCATCACCGATACCTTCGAAGTAAACAGTAGCGGTACCGGGAGCTACATTATCCTCATAAGTAATAACGTAATCAACGCCCTCTTCAAGCACATGATCATTATGTGTAAGTGAGAACGGGATTGTGACATAGTCACCTGTATAAGTCTGATCTGCGATATCGCCGATTAAGATCTCAGAAAGATCGGTTGCATCAGCTGAAGAAGTCTCTGAACCCTCTGCTGCTGCAGATGATGAAGCTGAAGTTACGGCTGATGTAGATACGGGACTCGTTCCGGCAGTTGGTTCATCAATGCCGCCGGACAAAAGAACAAATGCAACGATCAATGCAAGCATTGAAAGAGCGGATACAATTGACAATACGAAAGGCCAATAGATAACAGCAGGCTTAGACGGACGCTTTGGAAGTGTGATCTGCTCACCGGAAGCCTGCGGTAAAGCTCTGCTCTTAGGTGCAGCGGGAGCTACGGCAGGAGTAGAAGTAGGTCTTCTTCCGGGTCTTTGTACAGGAGCCTTATCAGCTGTTCTGTTAGGAACATCCTCAGGTCTTTTACGAACACCCACTTGGGTTATAACGGCATCTTCAAGTGATACTCCACACTTTCTGCAGTATGTAGCTCTCTCTCCGTTGATGCTGTTACAGTTGTTACAAGTCTTGTTCTTCATATCAGTCTGTTAATCACTATGAATCATCCGATGGTCATAAAGAATGTAACCTTGCCCATCTGAAGCACGCCTGTCTTAACCTCGATAGTGGAATTCGTGGGCACACGGTTTCCGTCTACGTAGGTTCCGTCCTCTGAACCCAAATCCTCGATCATATACTTACCGCCGGAGTAGAGAATCTTGCACTGCGCCTTGGCAACAGTCGGATTATCTACGAACAGATCACTGTTGGGATCGCTTCCGATAGTAAGTGAATCGAACATCGGGACATCATAACTGGCACCGTTAGGAGCCATAAACTGAATTCTTCTGGGAGCATCTGCGATATTACGTCCTGTATTCTTTGCAGGAGCGGGCTTAACCTCAGCAACAGGCTTCTTCTCAACAACCGCAGGTCTTCTCTCGGGGGCAGGCTTCTTGTTAAGCTTAGCCTTCTCCTCTTCCTGCTGCTTGATACGCTCGACAATATGGTTATACTCCATAAGTCTGGTATCAAAGATTTTCTTATTACGTCTGTTTATTTTGATAAAGAGTACAAAGGATACGATAGATACAAGAAGCAGAATAGCTGCAATTGTAAAAGTTAATGCAGGGCTTAAAAAACTGCCGACGATCATTTCCGTTCCTCATTAAATAGAATATTACATCCCATATTTTATTCATTTATATTATCAAATACAAGTATTTAAAAATAAAGGGGCCGTTCCGTTAAGGAACAGCCCCAAAGACCAAAGATAGTGGGGGCTATCTTGGAAATCAGATCATCATACGGTAAATGTTGGCACAATCTTCTTCATTAAGAGTCACAAAACCCGAGATTGAGCCATCTCTTCCATCACCATAACACAGATTCTTTACAAGTGTCGGAATATCTTCCTCGCTTCCTCCGAGATCACCTAATGTCGACGGCATGCCGATTGAGATAAGGAACTGCCTGAAGGCTTCTATACCCTCTTCGGCCGTATCAACACCCCATACTCGTTTTGCAACCTGCTCGAATCTTGCTATGTCATGATCTTTTACATAAGTAAATACGGCAGGCATGGTAACTGCCAAGCCCGCACCGTGGGCACAATCGTAAAGCCCTGAAAGCTCATGTTCGATGTTGTGGCTGTTCCAATCCTGTGATCTTCCTACACCGCAGGAATTGGTATGTGCCATTGTACCTGCCCACATAATATTGGCTCTTGCCTGATAGTCCTTTAGATCCTTCATAACCTTGGGAGCTTCATTCTTCATCGTAATGAGCAAAGCCTCAATAAGTCTGTCGGTCACTTCAACATCCTTAGAGTTCGTAAGATATCTCTCATAAAGATGCGCCATAATGTCAGTGATTCCGCAAGCCGTCTGGAAAGCAGGAAGTGTAGTCGTAAGTTCAGGGTTAAGGATGGAGAACTTAGGTCTTAAAGCTTCAGAGCCTGTACCTCTTTTGTACATACCCTCTTCCTTTGTTATTACAGAATCACCTGATCCTTCACTTCCAGCAGCTGCGATCGTAAGCACTGTACCCACGGGAAGAGCCTTCTCTATCCCCTTCTTACCGGAATAGAAATCCCAGAAATCGCCGTCATAAAGAACGCCTGCAGCGATAGCTTTTGCCGAGTCAATGGCACTTCCGCCTCCGACTGCAACAATAAAGTCGATATCGTTACTCTTACAAAGTTCAATACCATCATAAACAAGGCCGCTTCTGGGGTTAGGCTTAACGCCTCCCAATTCAACAAAGAACAGGCCTTCTTTCTTAAGGGAATCCTTAACCCGGTCAATAAGGCCGGAACGGACAGCGCTTCCGCCGCCGTAATGAATTAGAACGCGGCTTCCTCCGAAGCTCTTTACAAATGAACCGGTCTCTTTCTCGGTCTCCTTGCCAAATACAAACTTAGTCGGTGAGTAGAAAGTAAAATTCTCCATAAATTCTCCGTTAGGATTCTTGATCAGGCATGTGACTCCGCCTTCGCTACAGCCTGATTCAAAGACATGCCTGCGAAGACCTGGGCTCTAAAGAGCTTTCCGTTAACATTATCGCTGACAAAAGCTCCTACTACAACACCAGGGATGGCGCTCTCGGGGGAATTGGGGGCATTGGGTCCCCCGAGATCTGTCCTGCACCATCCCGGATCAGTGAGATTCATGGTTACGCCTGTGCCATCAAGCTTCGACGCCATATCGACTGTGATCTTATCAAGTGCCGCCTTAGCAGCAGAGTATCCTGCCTGCTCCGGCTCCAAAGCGATTCCGCTTGTGGTATTAACGATCCTTCCGAATCCGCGCTCAATCATCTTAGGCAGGAAGTGATAGCAGATTATCGCAGGCGATATTGTATTTACGTTGAAACTTACTTCGTAGTCCTCAGGAGGCGTAAGACAGAACTCCTTGCGGTAAGCAATCTGAAGACCCGCATTATTAAGGACTACATCGACATCAACGCCCAAAGCATCGATGTCCTCAAGCATCTTATACACAGTCTTGATGTCATTAAGGTCAGCTTCCACGGAATGGCACATAACACCCTTAGCCTTGACCTCTTCTTCAAGTGGAGCCGTGTGTTCCTTGCTTCTGCTGTGAAGAATAAGATTGCATCCTTCTGATGCCATGAGCAAAGCAGCCAAACGGCCGAGGCCCCTTGAAGCTCCGGTTATAAATACCCACTTTCCCTTAAGATCTGTCATTAGAAATTCCTCCGGTCATTCAAATAGATTCCTTCGCATTCTCCAATGCGGCTATTACCTTGTCACACCACTCGTCAAACTCAGGATCTTCCACCTGATACTCGGGATGAGCCATAACATAATCAAGCGCCATCTTCACGCCCTGATCAAACCTTACTGAAGTTCTCATCTGGGGAACGGCTCGCTTAAGCTTACTGATATCGAATACGACTGAAACTGACTTATCGCCTGTAAGGCTTCCCTCAAAGTCGTATCCGTACTTATCGCCACATGCTGATAGGAATTCGGAAGCAACATGATATGCCTTAAGTTCCTTACCCAATGTATCGGCGATAGTCTGATATATCTGATCCCATGTCAAAGACTCGTCGGAAGTTATATGGAATGCTTCTCCGATGGCATGAGGATTGCCCATGAGTCCTACATATCCTACGGCGAAGTCCCCATTCCATGTGACAGTCCAAAGAGAAGAACCGTCGCCCTGAATGATTACGGGCTTGCCGTCGATGATTCTCTTAATCACCTGCCAGGATCCCTTCTTGCCGTGAACGCCCAAAGGAACATTACGCTCATCATATGTATGACTCGGGCGAACTATAGTCACAGGGAAACCTTCTTCCCTGTACTTTCTCATAAGGAATTCCTCACATGCGATCTTATCTCTCGAGTACTGCCAATGAGGATTAGAAAGCGTCGTGCCTTCGGTAATGACGTACCCTGCCGAAGGCTTATGGTATGCGGAAGCTGAGCTTATGTAGATATACTGCTTCGTCTTCCCTGCGAAAAGCCTGTAGTCACGCTCCACCTGCGAAGGAACAAAGCCTATGAACTCGCACACACAATCAAAGGTCATGTCACCTATCTTCGAGGTTACATCCGCCTCATCAT
>CAMJGB010000090.1 GCA_946405115.1 uncultured Clostridia bacterium
CCAAGAATGACACGATCATCTTCATCTCGCACAGACTGTCCACGACCAGGATGGCGGATAGGATCTATCTGTTCGAGCATGGCACGATAAAGGAGCAAGGAACTCACGATGAACTGATGGCTCTTAACGGCCGCTACCGTGAGATGTTCGACCGCCAGGCACAAAATTACATAGTCTGATCACTTTGATAAGATGCTGTTTACGATAGCATCGTATTCAGCGTATTTCTTCGCCTTCAGAAGATGCTTGATGTCGCGGTCTTTGCCGTCGAATAAGATTCGCCAATAAGTCCAAAGTTCTCTCATCTTGTAGAGAACATTGATATCGGGCGACATTATCTTCTGATACTCATGATAGATGCTATCGTGCAATAACTTGAATTTCTTAAAGTCCGTTTCCGTCTCTAATCCCTTAAGCTTATCTGCAAGAGACGGATCGGATATTAATCCTCTGCCGAGCATAATGGGATCGGGACTTACACCGAACATAGATGACAGATCTTCGTAGTCTTTGCCGGTATAGATGTTTCCGTTATACACGAGAGGATTCTTGGAATGCTCCAAAGCATACGCATAGAATTCGCGTCGGGGCTCGCCCTTATATAAGTCTGATTTGATCCTCGGATGAACGATCAGTTCGTAAACGGGGAATGCATTAAATATATCCACAAGATCGTAGAACTCTTCAGGGTTATAGTAGCCAAGTCTCGTCTTGATCGATATCTTCATGCCTTCGGATTCGCCGTAGGCGTAGATGTCGTCGAGGAACTTCTGAAGCGCAAGTGTTTCAGGGAGGAAGCCCGCGCCTTTGCCTTTCGCGCAGACGGTTCCTGAAGGGCAACCGAGATTAAGATTAACTTCCGAATAACCCATAGCCTGAAGTTCCTTGGAAGCTTCAATAAAGCAGTCGGATCTGCATGTCAGGATCTGTGGGACAAGATACATGCCCTTGTTGTTCTCGGGCGTGATGTCACGTCTTTCCTTCGGCGTTATGGGACAGTTCTCGGAAGGCGAGATAAAGGGTCCGAAGTACTTATCTATGTGACCGTAGATATCGTTGTAAATATTGCGGAATATATAACCTGTGATGCCTTCAAGCGGCGCGAAATAAATCTTCATGGGTATATTCTATCACGACGCACAAGTTAAATTTGCTTGATAAACCCGACCCGCATAACTACAATAGGGGCAGTAAGGGAGGGATAAACACATGAAGATTTACAAGAGAAGCATTGCATTGATTCTGGTTGCCGGCATGATGCTGGCATCTTCCTGCGGCAAGACTGCTGAAGAAACAGCAGAAGAGACAACTGAAGCTGAGACAACAGTCGTTGAGACCACGGTTGAAGAAACAACAGCAGAGACAACCGAAGAGACAGCTGAGCAGACAGAAGAAACAGAAGCAACAGAAGAGTCTGAGGCTGTTGACAGACCTGATGCCATTACATTCGACATATCCGAATTCCCTTTTGAGATCGACGAATCCACATTCGTTGAGGCATCAGAGAATATCGGTGGGACGGTTATGTACGGCACAGATGAATTTATGAGCTATGTCGGAAGCCTTCAGAGCGGTGAAGCCAGCGCGTTGGAACAGTACATCTCCGGTATAGGAGTTGTTGTAAGCGGAGATGACGTTAATTCACTGATCGAACAGTTTGGAGATCCGTCTTCAGGCATGGGTACCGGTATCGACGAACACCTGACAGATTTGGGCATATTCACGGCTGCAAATCCTATGTCACAGAGTTACCAGATCGTCGTTATGTACTACAAGGTTGATGACAGTGATTACCTCAATGAGTGGTTTGATTCTGCATCGGATAATTTCTTAAACAGAATGCCTTCGCAGTTCACGGACAACGAAGACTTCGAGATGGACATGAATTGGTACACAGACGAAGACGGCGATGCTTATGCATTGCTTTCCCGTTTTGTTTTAACGGATGATGCAATTGAGGAAAGCGGTTATCCCGATCACTCCGGTGCATACATCGGAATTTACGTCTCCGGCAACAACGCAATGTATATTTCCTTAACTGACTCCAGCACCGATGCAACAGGCATCGATATGCTGGATGAATTCTGCGATGTAATGGGCATCATCAGCCCGGTAACTCAGTAATAAAAAAGCAGATTATTTCTTACCGGTAAGATAGTACACTGCAAGGGCTGTCCTGTGTGACAGCCCTTCTTTTGCAAGAATGGATGTAATGTAGTTCTTTACCGTGCCTTCGGAGATGAATAACTTAGCCGCGATCTCCTTGTTGGAAAGACCTTCGGCAACAGCACGTACGATCTCGAGTTCTCTCTCCGAATAATCTGAACCGTCGAACGCGCTGCCGGCACCCATATCGGTTCCCGTTAAAGATCCGAGCAGGGTCTCTTCCATTACGCTTACCCCATTATATACGGATCTTATTGTCTGCTTCAGATGGTCCGGTGTGTGGTTCTTGATAAGGTAGCCGCTCGCGCCTCCTGCGATTGCCTGACGCACGAGATCGTCATCGTCGAAAGTGGTGAGGATCAATACTTTGCCGAGACCTTCGCTCACGATGATCTTGGTAGCTTCGATGCCGTCCATCTCGGGCATCTGTATGTCCATCAGAAATACGTCGGGCTTATCCTTACGTGCAATCTCGATCGCGTCGCGTCCGTTAGATGCACAGCCCAACACCTCGAATCCTCCGTCGGTCTCAAGGATTATCTTCATTCCGTCTCTTACAAAATCGCTGTCGTCTGCGATGATGACCTTGATCTTATCCATATCATTCCTCCTGCATCGGTATCAGCATGTTCACGGTAAATCCTGCATTGGCGCCTGTCTCGAAGTCGAGGATTCCGCCCGCGCTTCTCATTCTCTGTCTCATGCCGGATATTCCCATACCGTCTGTTATGGAGACGCAGCCGACACCGTCATCGGATATGCTGCATCTTACCATCTTGTTCATTACGACGATCTTTATGTTGATGTGCTTGCACTTCGAGTACTTCATCGAATTTGATACAGCCTCGTATGCGTTATCGAGGATGATCTCCCACTGCTTGTCTGTGATCAGGGAGATGTCGCCGTCGGTATTAAGCTCCGCCTCGACACCCTTGTCGTTACAGTCCTCGCAAAGGTTCGTAAGCTGCACCATTGCAAGGCGCTTCTTCTCGGGTCTTTCCTTACGAAGGATGGCTCTTATCTCATCCATTCCTGTTCGAAGCTGGTCGATGACCGCCTGTATCATGTTTCTTGACCTCTCGGGGTCGCTTTCCATGAGAAGCTTAGATGCTTCAAGCTGGTAGATGGAACCGTTGATGTTGTGCCCGAGCTTATCGTGAAGTGTTTGCGAGAGTGATGCCCTCTCTTCAAGAATTCGGTTCTCCGCGAGGAGCATGTTACGCTGAAGTTCAGCCTTGGTCTCGGTCTCTTTAAGAGCGATGTCACGCTTAAGATCCTGTTCCTTCAAAGTGTCCTCGTACATCTGGCTTCTGTAAGGCTCAACTACGAAGTTGTTCTGCAGATAAAGAAGCGTCGTTACGAGGAAGAGCAGCAGCTTTTCGAAAAGCCCCATGGGACACGGTACGAGCGCTATGGGTATGACGGTAAGGTACCAGCGTATGCTTAATGTGAAGCACGACAGAAGCTCGAGTGCCGTGAAGAATGTGAGGGGGACGAAAGCCCTGCCGCCGATCACGAAGAGCGGCACGAGTACGAGCATGCCTGCGAGAGGGAAGAGGAAGTGGTACTTTGACGGCGCGAATTCCCTTATGCACAACACGCATATGTAAACGGCGCAAAGCAGGAGTGACAAGTATGACACCCCTGCTCCGTCGTAGCTTAGGAATAAGCTATAGGCAGTATATACGAGCAACAGAATTATCCTTGATGCCCGGAAGAAAATGTTCTTAGTGTTGCCCACTAAGCCTCCTGTTTCTTAAGTTTGATTCCTACATTACCTACACTCAATATTATCATCAAATAGGCTGCAGTGACTCCGCCGAGGAACAAGTAGATCGTCTTGTCCTGTGTGAAGAACATCTCTACGCCCTCCATGAACCAGCGCTGCGGCATTGCATAGGAGATGCCCTTGATGACTGCAGAGGAGTCGTCGAGAGGGAAGTACAGGCCTGAGAAAAGCGATGACATGCACCATACTGTGAATGCTGCGAAGTTTGATGTCATGACTTCTCCCGCGAGGATTCCGAGCAGCAGACTCAAAGTACTGAAGATGAGACCCTGAAGGAACACAAGAAGAATGAAGTTTGAAAGCTCGAGTCCCGTTCCTGCTAGGTTGAAGATTGCTGCACCGACTGCGAGGATGACGGTGATGATGCACGATACTATGAGGGTGCAGATGAACTTCGCCGTGAGGTATGTGATGTCACGCTCACCTGCAAGCTTGATCCTCGTGTAAACCATGTTCTTCTGCTCTTCGATAGCCGTGTGCGATATGAATGCACCGCAGAATACGAAGCCGAATGTCATGAACGAGAATGCGTAGCCTAATTCCATCTTCTCATCAGTCTGCTCCGGGCTTAAAGTGCGGGTTCCTTCTGCTGCGATGCTGGTAATCTGTCTGCCCGGCATGTTCTCGCGGAACTCGTTAATGGTCTCGGGGCTTCCTGCGAGCATAAGCTGCTGCATGGAAAGCTTTACATCACTCTCGAAAAGCTCCGTTCTCGCATCATCGGATACAACATAGATGTTAAGTGCGTTCTCTGTGTCGCCTTCTTCTATGAGTTCGTCGAAGTCAGGTGTTAAGTAGAGGATTGCACCCATTCTGTCGTTATATGCATCGTTATCTATATGTGCTGTAAGCTCTTCTTCTGTTATGCCGGGAGTGGAAGCTCTGCAGACCGCATACATTCCGGTATCAGCAAGGTCGTTAAGAAGCTGCTCGCTCATCTCGCTTCCGGATGCATCGTAAACCTTGACCGTATATGCCTTAACGCCTCCGTAGTATGCGACTTTGTCATCTGCCTCGATCTCTACGATCTCGAGGATGCCGGCAGTGTCTTCTGCCAGCGTATAAGTCTCATTGGTGCTTAATATGAGAAGCGAAGCAATTGGGGCGAAGAGGAGAAAGAACCAGAACGCCTTGTTTCTGAATAATAATTTAAGTGTTGATCTGATTATTGTCAGCATGCGTTGCCTCTCTTTCTGATGTTGCCTGCCGTGATTGCTGCAGCTGATGTAACAAGTGTCATTACTACAGTTACTGCTATTGCTTTAACCACATAGTCGCTTCTTCCTGCTACGGATAATTCAACAAGTGATCTGTTGATGTAGTAGATGGGTGAGAGTTCCTTCAGATTTTCCGGATGTGAAGAGAACAGATAAGTCTCGAATGAACCTCCGTAGAATCCGGCAATCCAGACGATTGCGAATGTTACCATGATGGTTGCCACGATGTTGTCGAAGATCGTATAGAACATAAGTCCCATCGATATCGCCGCATTAACTGCCAGGAATACTATGAGGACTGACAGAGGAATGTTGCCCCAGTGAATACCGAACAGAAGCGATGATGTTATGGCTGCGATAAGTATTCCGATGCTTACTACTGCTACTGTGGGGATGAACTTCGAAAGATAGATCTTTGCTTCCGAAAGTCCTGCCACACGAAGCTTCTGAATGATCTTAAACTTCTTCTCGTTGTTGACGATGCTTGCGATACATACGATTCCGCACCAGAGGAAATATACGATCTCTATGATGCCGTAGTAATCAGTGGAATCGATGGCGGGCATGAAGTCGTGATCAGTGATGTTAAGTTCAAACTCCGGGATCTGCTGTCCTGTCATGCCTGCAATGATCCCCGTCTCGATGTTTCTTTCAAATGATGACATCATGTATTCGAGGATCTGTCCCTCGGTCTCGTGATCTGAACTTTTGTAGATCACATATGAGTCTTCTGTGAACTCCACGAAGCCTGCAAGATCATTTAATCTCATGATGTCTTCCGCTTTGCCGTCAGTGAATTCTATAAGGTTTATGTCATTCTCTTCAGCAACTTCAGTTAAGCTGTCGATGTAAGGTGTCATCATATTCTCACCAGAGATCATGTATCCTGCCGAGAAGGTTTCCGCATCTTCATATGAAGCCATCAAGGAAGAGAATGCGGAGGACAATACCGCGATAAGAATGATGGGAGTAACCACGATGAGTATTACGTTCATCGAGCTTCTGCACATCAGTTTGATGTAGTTTTTTATTACATATAATATCATGTCAGATATCCCTCAATTTCTTTCCTGTAAGTGTGAGGAAGACTTCCTCGAGTGTGATCGAGTCTGTGTCATCCACTACAAGCTTCTTAAGTTCCTCGGATGTTCCGGTAGCAATGATCTTGCCGTTATCCATGATGGCGATTCTTGTGCAGATAGCCTCAACTTCTTCCATGTAGTGGCTGGTGTAGATTACTGTCGCGCCGTTACGGTTGGATTCCTTGATCTTGTCGAGGATGAAGTTTCGTGACTGTGGGTCGATGCCTACCGTAGGCTCATCGAAGATCAGAAGATCGGGGTGGTGTCCGATCGCACATGCGATGTTAAGTCTTCTCTTCATTCCGCCTGAGAACGTGCCTGCGTAGTCGTTTCTTCTTTCAAGAAGTCCTACATAGTCGAGTGACTCGTCGATTGCCTTTTTCAGATCAGCTCCCTTTATTCCATAAAGTGATGTGAAGAGTTCGACGTTCTCCCATGCCTTGAGCTTGTTGTGGATCGCGAGGTCCTGGGGGATGAAGCCTAAGTGCTTCATGAGGTCCTTGCTGTTCTTCTTAAGATCCTTTCCCATGAACTCTACGCTTCCCAATGTGGGTTTAATGATGTTGCAGATCATGTTCATTGTTGTACTCTTACCTGCACCGTTAGGACCCAGCAGTCCGAATACTTCTCCCTTGCGAATCTCGAGGTTTAAGTTATCTACAACGATTCTGTCATCGTATTTCTTGGTTAGATCATTTGTCTTAAGTATTACGTCCATAAGTTCAGACTCTCCTTTGCAACTCTTATGGCTCGATGATACCAACCGTGGGATTTGGCTTGTAGTGAAAAAAGGCAGGAACTTGGTATGACTTTAGTCATATTCGTTAAGGCGGAGGTGTTGACAAACACAATACCTCGTATTATGATGTATCTCGCATGAGGGGGTATAGATATGCTTAAGAAATTATTCGCAGGATTAACAACAGTTTCAGTGCTCGCTGGTATGTCCGCGACTGCATTTGCGGCTGAAACTCAGACACCTTCGGGCATTCCGCTCGATGAAGTCGGTAGCCGCATAGAACAGTGGGCTTCCGAGAATGAGAACGAGTATCCGTCATTCGCGGTTGCAGTCGTTAACGGCGATGAACTCGTGTATTCAGGTGCATTCGGTTACATCGACATCGAGAACGGGATAGAGGCTACACCTGATGACACTGTCTATGAGTGGGGTTCCTGCTCCAAGACGATGGTCTGGGTCAGCGTAATGCAGCTGTGGGAGCAGGGAAGGATAGACCTTAACGAGGACATCCGTAATTACCTGCCTGAAGGATTCTTCCATA
>CAMJGB010000091.1 GCA_946405115.1 uncultured Clostridia bacterium
GTATGAGGCGGTCATGCTCCTCGGCAAGAAGCATACCAATGCGTGCGTAGTAGGTGACGACGATCAGTCCATCTATGCTTTCCGAGGTGCCGATGTAAGGATGATCCTTAACTTTGAGAAGGATTTCCCGGGTGCGAAGGTAATTAAACTTGAACAGAATTACAGATCCACTAAGACCATCCTTGAGGCGGCAAACGAAGTTATAGCTAATAACAAGAACCGTAAGAGCAAGGTGCTTAGAACCGAAGGTGACGAAGGCGGTAAGATCATCGTCATGAATGCGGATAACGGTAATCTTGAAGCGCGTTGGACAGCAGATACGATCAAGAGAATGGTCGATAAGGGAAGATGTGCTTACAAGGATTGCGCGATACTTTACAGAGTCAACGCATTGAGCCGTTCGATAGAGTCGGCGCTTCGTGAGAAGCAGATACCGTTTAAGGTTTACGGCGGCATGCGATTCTACGACCGTAAGGAGATTAAGGATGTAATCTCATACTTAAGGATCATCAATGACAGTCATGATGACCTTGCTTTGGAGAGAATCATTAATGTTCCGAAGAGAGGTATCGGCGATACTTCGATCGACAGGATCAGGGATATCGCCCGAGAGAACGGTCTGTCGATGTTCGATGTGTGCGCGGCATCCCATTCTTACCCCGATCTTCAAAGATCAAGCGGCAAGCTTCATATGTTCACGGATCTTATCGAGAGCTTCCGTGAGAAGCTTCTTGAAGACATAAGCTTCAAGGATTTTGTGGATTACGTCGAGAATGAATCCGGCATGATCCAGGAGATTATTGATCAGCGTGAGAAGAAGGGAGAAGTTACCGACAGAGTCGAGAACCTTAAGGAACTTTTGTCTGAAGCGAGCGAATTTGAGAAGGCTCACAGAACTAATCCGGATGAGAATCGTAAGAATGAGGACGATCCTGATGATGTCTATCTTGATGAAGAGAATAAGACATCCGATACGCTTCAGGGAATCCTTGCCATCTATCTTGAGAATGCTGCTCTTTATGCATCAGGTGATGAATATAACGAGGGCGATGACTTTGTTAAGCTCATGACCGTTCACAGTGCGAAGGGCCTTGAGTTTAATGCCGTATTCATCATCGGTGTTGAAGACGGTATCTTCCCGAGTTATAAGTCCATAAGCAGTTCGACGGATCTTGAAGAGGAGCGTCGTCTTATGTATGTTGCCATCACGAGAGCCAAGAAGGATCTGTTTATCGTTCTTACAAGACAGAGAATGCTCTTCGGTCAGACTCAGTGTTTCTCTCCTTCGAGATTCCTTAAGGAGATTAACCCAGAGCATCTTTACAAGATCGGCGGAGCAAGGGAAGTTAAGACTGATGCTACGATGAAGGTATCTTCTTCACCTGCAAGAGAGAAGGCCAGGAAGGAGCTTTCCACTGCGCTTAAGTCGTCGTTTACAAGCAAGCCTTCTGTTCCGGGCGGACTTACATCTGATAAGTTTACGGTTGGACTTAAGGTTACTCACAAGAGATTCGGTGACGGTGTTGTACTCAAGGTTGAGCCTGTTGCAGGTGATGCTTTGATCACGGTCGATTTTGACGGAATGAAGAAGAATATGCTCGCGAACTCTGCGGGACTTACAAGGAGGGAATGAAATGGACAGCTTATTCGATTTGTTCGGCGATGCACTCGGCAATCTTCCGGTAGAGCCTCATCTCATCGATAACTACAAAGATGCCAGAGAGATAGAGCTAATCCGTAACGAGCGTGAGAAGACACTCTCTCCTTTTGCCATGAGGACGGGAAACTCAAGAGGAAGGCTCATTCCCGAAGAACCCTGTCAGATCAGAAGTCCTTATGAGAGAGATTTGGGAAGGATCATCTTCTCACAGTCCTTCAGACGTCTTCGTCATAAGACACAGGTTTTCTTCAATCCTGTTAACGACCATATCTGCTCAAGAATCGAGCACGTAATCTATGTTAATTACATCTCGACCATCATCGGCCGAGCATTGAACCTTAATATCGATCTTATCCAGGCGATCGCTTTGGGTCATGATATCGGACACTCACCTTACGGACATACCGGAGAGCGAGTTCTTAATAAGTGCATCAAGTCCGTTGATCCCAACCTGTTCTTCGAGCATGAAGTGCACAGCCTGAGAGTACTTGATGTTCTTGAGGAGCATAGGCCCGGTGAGTTCGGACTTAACCTTACTTTCGAGGTAAGAGACGGCATCGTATCGCACTGCGGTGAGACTTACGATGAGTTCTGCCTTACTCCTAATAGGGAGAAGACTGAGCAGGAGGTATCCGGTAAGCCTGAGAAGGACAGATCAAGGCCGGCAACACTTGAGGCCTGCGTTGTAAGATTCGCAGATAAGATTGCTTATGTCGGAAGGGATATCGAAGATGCAAGAAGAGCCGGAATTATCGGTGAGACTGATTTTGTAAGTTCTGAAGCTCTTAAGAGACTCGGTACGACTAATTCGGAGATCATCAATATTCTTGTAGGCGACATCGTTCACAGCAGCCTTAACCGTGATGAGATCAGGATGTCTAACGAGAATTTTGCAGCGATGAACGAGTATCTTAATGCGAACCTGCATGAGATTTATCTCTCGCCTAAGATTAAGACTTATGAGGATATGGTTAAGCTCCAGATTGAAGCGATCTTTAATGCGTTTATGGAGTGTACCGAGGACATCGAGAAGGCAAGAGCTTCAAAGAATGAAGCGATCAGAAGTTTCGCATCTTTCTATGAGAAGCATCCACAGCCTGATTGTCCTTCGGTAAGGAAGGTAGTCGATTATATCGCAGGTATGACAGACACTTATGCGAATGCATGCTTCGATGAATTGTACAGAGTATAAGGGGGAGAGGATTATGGATAATCAGTTTGCTTTTTACGCCATGCTCGACAGGATGCAGTATATTAACCGTTGGGCACTTATGAGAAACAGCCGTTATGAGAATATCAAGGAGCACAGCTTCGATGTTGCTGTTATTGCTCAGGCACTTGCTATTATTCACAACCATCTTGTGGAGGAAGGGAAGACCACTATGACGGTCGATCCTTTGAAGGTTGAGGCTTACGGCCTTTATCACGACTGTACGGAAATCATTACGGGTGATATGCCTACTCCCATAAAGTACAGGAACGATACTATAAAGCAGGCATACAGGGAAGTGGAGCATGAGGCTGCTGAAAGCCTTGCATCACAGCTTCCTGATTATATGAAGGATTACTATATGTCCTGGCTTTCTCCGTCCTACGAAGGTGAGGAAGGAGCTTTGCATAAGAAGCTCGTTAAGGCGGCTGATAAGATCTGCGCTTACATAAAATGCATGAGAGAGAAACTTGCCGGTAATATGGAATTTGATTCGGCAATGGTAACATTAAGGGGGACTATTGATAATATAGACTTACCTGAAGTTAAGATCTTCATGGAGAAATTCGTTCCTTCGTTCGGTCTTAACCTTGATGAACTTAACAGATAAACGGGGTTATAAGTGGCAGCACCTGTAAAGAAGACAAAAGAATACCTCTTGGCAACAGCAGTTACAGCTGCCGTATCTTTAGTCCTGATATTAATTGCAGGTATAAGCATGGCGGGTATGAGCGTTCCGTACGATAAGCCTTCTTCTCAGGACGAGGATATTATTCTCCGTACGGCCGATCTTACGGGTAACCACGAATCCACATACAGAGCTTTATACAGAGTAGGTTCCGGTTATTACACGGTCGGTGATTATGCAGTAAGAGCATTCACAAGTTCCGACTATCTTGTATCCGGTAAGGACGATACGTCATTTGCCAATGATCTTTCGGGCGTTATCTACGGCGGAATCAATCAGGAGATGGTAAATGATGCCGTTAATATGCTTGGAAGCAGATCCCGTATGTATGTAATTAACGAGATGCTTGCACAGGAGGACAGATCCTTGAAAGTCTCAGGATCCGTATCTTCTGATCCGGGCGACAGTTTCTCTGACTGTACTTTAACATCTTCACTTGAGGGCGAGGGCGGAATCACGCTCGGCATCAGGAAGGTTGAAGGTAACTTCGTAACTACCGGTGACGGAATCAGAACAGACTTCTTCGTAGATGGAATCTGCTATCAGGGCAATATCTCCATAAGTGATGCAGGTGACGGAACCAGAAACTTCGTCATGTCATGGAACAGTGACGGAGTTGGCGCAGGTGACCATGATGTTCTGATACTTCTCAGATCTTCAGACGGAAGAGGAACGGTCATCGCCGGCGGCAGCATCTATGTTCCTAATACCATGAGACTTGTAAACAACAACGTTCAGCCTGGATCGATTGCTGAAGGCAGTCAGTCTTCCTGGTATGTACTTGATGCGCAGGAGACAAATGCGTACGTCAACTTTGTAAACCTCTCAGGAGACATCAAGGTATCAATCTTTGATGCTTACGGAAATCTCATCGGATATAACGATCTTGAGGGAACGGGATATGAGGTTCTTCGTGGAAGCAGACAGAATATCGAAGCCATCGTAGAAGATACGGGATTATCCGGTGTTACCAATACCTTCTACATTAAGGTTGAAAGAGGTGCACTTAACGAGGATCCTAACGGTGCCGTTACATACACGATGATCCAGAGCCGCGAGGCTGCTTATTATGACGGCGGTTATGTAGCGGTAATTGAGGATGTAGGCGCTGTTCCTACACCGTATCCTGTCGTCGGAAATACGACCACATACTACGGCCGTCAGATCCAGATTCAGGATATGAGCAATAACGTAATGACTGTCTACTATGAGGATATCGATTATCTGCCGATCAACGGTGAGCTTAATGAACTTACGTTGTCTTATGTCGGCACCGGGATTGATCTCGGATTTACTCCTCAGTTCAGCTACAGATACAATGAGTACGGCTTTATGTCTCCTGATCCTGTAGATGAGCTTACTTTCTATGCCACGGCTAAGGAAGGAAACTTCGCTACAGTTACGGCGATCCTTGATAATGCTAACGGAACACAGCAGATTCCCGTAGGCGGAAACTTCTCATTTGCACAGGGTGAGAACAAGCTTACAGTATCGGTAAGATCTTTTGACGGTATGGCAAGAGACTTTACTATCTACGCTCTCATCGGTGATGACAATGGTACATTCTGTGAGGATACTTTGTCACAGTTCCCGGTAAGTTACGGAAGCGGCTTGTGGCTTTTGCATTCAATTCATCCGAACTATATCTTCACTCCCTATGACACGGGAATGAGTTTCTATACGGTCCTTGATTATGAGGACAGCGGATCGAGAAATCTTGCCAATATCAACAGCAATCCTACATGGGCTGATTCTTCAAGTCCTGAGTATGACGGCGGCGGCTGGCATGCTGCAACGAATGAGACGGTAAGATACTTCCTTGATCCCAGAAACTATCTTGATCAGACCCACATTTTCTCGTTCGAGGTTTTGTCCTTTAATCCTGAAGTACAGACAGTCGACGGATTAAGTTCCATCCTGGACGGAAGCTTCATGGATGTATCGGATACTGACTACGCTCAGATCATCTACAACGCGGGACAGACAGCGGGTGTATCACCGTATCTTCTCGCGAGCAGAATAATCCAGGAGATGGGTTATAACGGTGAATCGTTACTCTGTTCCGGAACACTTCCGGGTTATGAGGGTTACTACAACTTCTTTAACATCGGTTCCACACCTAATCCAAATGTTGAGAACGGAGCTCTTATCAATGGTGCAAGATATGCACAGTGGGGTTCTGATCCTGACGGTCAGGTTATAACTGATGAAGAAGCTGCACTTATGCTTCCTTGGGATAATGTCCCTGATGCAATTACAGGCGGAGCTCTCTGGATCGCAGGAAGTTACATCTCTATCGGTCAGGATACTTTGTATTTCCAGAAGTTCGATGTCATCAATAACAATGACGGTCTTTACCAGCATCAGTATGCTCAGAATGTATCAATGGCTTATTACGAGGGCGTAAGATACTTCAGAGGTTACGCATCCTGTGACATGCTCGATCAGCCGTTTGAATTCCTTATTCCTGTATATTCGGGACTGCCCGATACTTACGGTGTAATGCCTTGAGGTATATGGTGCGATGGTAAGAGCTAGAGTAATAAGATCGTTCATGAGATTTACGGCTGTTATCGTTGCCATTATCTCAGTGTTGTCCGTTTTTCAGGGCTTTATATGGGCTGACGGATCCATAACACTGTCTTTATCAACTGCAACATCAACCGTTAATCCGGGAGATATCATCAACATAAACGTAAGCTGTGATGAGTTTGATTCAATCTCTGAATTTGGTCCGATTAGGATCGTTTATGACCCGGATCAGTTCGAGTTTGTATCTGTTACGTCAGCTGATGTTCTCTCCGGTTATGCATTCGAAGTTGAGAATACTGACGGCATCGGAGAAGTCGCGGTTTCTGCCGACTTTATCGAAGTTATTGATGAAGAGACGGGCATAGAAGTTGAACCTTTCCATGCAGAGGTTCAGACTGTTCTTTTCCAGCTTGCATTAAGAGCAAGACCCGATGCTTCGGGGGACACGATAGTAAGCATTGAATCTACCGGTTCATTCGAGCGCGGTGACGGGGTAAATATCTCGGCTTACAGTGCTGAGCAGCTTACGATTAATGTTGATCACGGTGTATCCACCGATGCCACTTTGTCATCACTTTCAATTGACGGAATTACAATGACACCTGCGTTCGATCCTCAGATCTTCGAGTATTCGGCAACGGTCAGCCGTGATGTTGAGAATGTCTATGTCAATGCGATCCCGAATAACCTTCATGCAACAATCTCCATTGACGGAGCTAATGATCTTTCCTCCGGAGAGAATATCGTATCGATCCATGTTCTTGCTCAGGACGGAATCAGATGGAGAGAGTACAGGATCTTTGTTAACCGTCAGGAGAATTACATTCCTGAAGGTTCCGGATTCGTAGATAAGTACGGTGTTACTTATACGTTCATGACATTCCCTACGAATCTTAATATCCCTGAGGGATTCATCCAGACCATGAGAACGATCAACGGTTATTCCGTTCCTGTATTTGCAAAGGACGGAGTCGTCAGCGTATTGGTCTATGTTTATAACGGTACTGATGAACCGGCACTTTATTTCTACAATCCGGTATCAGGTATTGCATCGGTTTACAGGGCAGAGAACACGGTTGTTTCCGTAGGTCGCGTTCTTACAACGTCTCCGGTTCCTTCAGACGTCAGAATCCCACGAGGATTCTCGGAAGGCACTTGTGTCATTGACGGCGTTGAGATGCAGGGATATACAAACCGCGACGGTAACTTTATAGCTTATATGCGTGATGATGCGGGTGAATTCAGCTTCTATCTTTATGATCCTGATGACGGTAAGTTCTATCAGTACAAGAGTGTCGAGCAGACAGCTGAAAGAGTATACAGAAATCTTTTCTATATCTTCATCGCAGTAAGTGTTCTTCAGTCAGTATTCATCGTCGTTATCACTTACGGATTAAG
>CAMJGB010000092.1 GCA_946405115.1 uncultured Clostridia bacterium
CCCCGAGATGGTAAGAGAGTCTTCAGGATGCAAGTTCGCAGACTGCAGGCACATCGCGGAGAAGCAGTGCCGCGTAAGAGAACTCATTGGTGACGGAATCGATGAGGGAAGATACGACAGATACCGCGAATTCTACGAATATTTATACAGCAGAAGACCTAATTCTGCGGGAGGATACAAATGAGAAAGTACGAGTTATCACCTTCGCTTCTGTCAGCTGACTTCGGTTACGTTATGAGAGATGTTGAGAGCATCACGCCTTACTGTGATTTCCTGCATCTTGATGTTATGGACGGACACTATGTTCCGAACCTCACTATCGGCGTGCCTGTAATTAAGTCCATAAGGAAGCACAGTGATCTCATTCTTGATACTCACCTCATGATCACGAATCCTGAGGAGTTCATCGAGCCTTTTGCTGAGGCAGGTTCCGATTACATCACATTCCATGTGGAGTGCACCAAGGAGCCCTTCGAGCTCATTAAGAGAATCCGTGACCTCGGCAAGAAGGCAGGTATCTCGATTCATCCCGATACTCCCGCAGAGGCGATCTATCCTTTCCTCGAGAAGGGTGCTGTAGACCTTATCCTTGTTATGTCCGTTCGTCCGGGCTTCGGTGGTCAGTCTTATATCCCCGAGTCTACGGCAAGGATCGCTGATTACAGAAAGCGTCTTGATGAGAACGGTTCCGAAGCAATCCTCTCAGTTGACGGCGGCATCAACGTTAAGACTATCGAGGAAGCTGCAGAAGCAGGCGCGAAGCTTCTTGTTGCAGGAAGTGCAGTGTTCGGTAAGGAAGATCCTGGACAGGCTGCCAAGGATCTTTACAAGCTTATCGGCGTTGACGTCTGATGCAGGCAGCTGTTTTTACAGGCGGCCCTAACATAGATACGGAAAGGGTTGCAGCAATAGTATCCTCATGTGAGATTATTTATGCTGCTGATTCCGGCGCTGAAGTAGCGCTTTCATGCGGCATTGTACCGACTAAAGTAATAGGGGACATGGACTCGATAAGGCCTGACACGAGGGCTTTCATCGAGGGGCACAACATCCCTTGCGAGGTTTTCCCTGTCGAAAAGGATATGACCGACTCCGAGCTTTGCGTAAGCGAGCTTCCGGAAGATTGTGAGATCATTCTCATCGGTTCCTTCTCAGGACGCCCGGACCACGCTTTAGCAAACATGATGATGGCGATCAAGCTTCGTTCCGAGGGACGCGATATAACTCTTACTGACGGCGTTAATGATTTTATTCCTTTGGCAGGATCCGACGAGTTAAGCATTGAAGGTGTTCAGGAGCCCGAGAGCCTTGTTGTTTCACTGATACCATTTACCGATGTAACAGGTGTAACTACAGAAGGTCTTTACTACAAGCTTAATGATGCAAATCTTACTTCAGGCTCATCGTTCTCGGTAAGCAACAAAATCGAAGACGGCAGGGATTTCTTCAGCATCAAGATCAAGGACGGAAAGCTCGGTGTGATGATAGCGCCTTCCGGTTCTGTGCGATAAGGGTGGGAATTATTCCTTTATCTTTAAAAGGTGCTGATTATAAGGCGTGACCTGTTTTACTGTCCGATTAATAACCCTGAAAAACGGGACAAATTCACTATTGAAAACAGTGTGTTGAGGCTTTAGCATATACTCATAAAAGCATATAGAGCACCGCGGTGACCCCCGCGGTGCTTTTGTATGCAGAAAATTAGGAGGAGATAGATATGCTTACGTACGAAGAATTCAAGAATACCTTTTGTGTTCAGTTCCCGGAGGTCATGGGATCTGAATTTGACGGGTATGAGATGAAACTTATGCCTGTGGTGAAACGAGGCAGAACGTTAGACGGGTTTACGTTCTGCCGCAAGCTTGATGAGAAGAGGGTCACTGCAATGCCGACGTTTTACTTCAATGAGCTTTATGAGTCTTATTGTGACAACCAGGATATGGCGGTGTGTATTGAACAGACGGCAGAGTCGATGAAAAGTGCTTTGATTAAGGGCGATGCGATCTCGTGTAATGTTAAGATATCGAAGATCAAGAAGAATGTTATCGCCGAACTGGTAAATCCTGAGATTGCAAGTCCTTATCTTTATAACGTTCCTCACAGGGAATTTCTCAATCTTTATATCATCTACCGATGGGTGGTTAATGTTGATGAGTCTGGGGTTTACAGCGGCATTATCGATAATGATCTTATGAATTCCGTTGAGCTTACAGAAGATGAGCTTTATGAGAATGCATTGAAGAATACAAGAAGGATAATCATCCCGCAGATTAAGCCTTTCGATACTGTAGTAAGAAAGCTGCTTCGAAGAGACGGAAGAAGTGAATATGAGATCCGTAAGTTCATCGGCAAGATAGAGCCTGATGAGCGAATGTGGATACTTACCAATAAGCATCATTTCCGCGGCTCTACAACGCTTTTATTCTCGGATTTCCTTGATAAAGTAGCGCAGAAAGTCGGAGATGATTTCTATATTATCCCGACATCCGTAAACGAATCCATGGCTGTGTCAGTCAGATCCTCGCTTACGCCGGACAAGATGCTTGAGATGCTCTGTGATTCGAATAATGCGTACTTTAACGACGATGATCAGATGCTCTCTGAAACTATCTACTATTACAGCGTTAAAGATAAAACCCTAAGCGTTTTTGATGTTGGGGAGGTGCGAGTATGATCAGCAACAGATTAAGATATATCGCCGCTATGCTGACTGTGCTTGGTACGTTCGCGGCGGTATTTACAGTGGTTCGAGCTAATGAAGATGTTGAGCAGACTGAGGAGTCGTTTGATGTATGTGAGACAGAAGAAACACCGGAGAGTCTTGAACCGACTTTTGAAACCGAAGAGTTTATTGAGCCCTCTGTGGCAGAGGAGACTGAGGTTTTTGAAATCATTGAAGAGACTATATTGACGGTTGAAATTGAAGAGCCTGAAGAGTCTGAAATCACTGAGGAAACAGAGGAGACCGAAGAAACCGAAGAAACTGAAGAGACGGAGGTCGTTGAATATGACGTTGATTCCTATGTGGTTCAGGGGTGGTATGTTCCTTCCTTTGACTATAACGACGATGGAACGATTAGTTATTACCTTGATGACGGAACTGCCTTTTATTCAGTTTCCACAGATGGATTGGATCTTCCGGATTTTGCCTGGAGTTATACGGGCCTTCGCGGGTATGTGGATTACGTCTACGGTTCCGTTAATAACTTGAATTCAGAGCAGGCGGAATCACTTGAATCAGCGACAAATGAGATATTGTCGGGACAGGGGGCATAATGAGCAGTTTACATAAACGAATTCTCTCTGTTGTGCTTGTGTGCGCAATATCCTTGGGAATAGTAGGTTTGTATGTTTCCGGTCTTGTTATGGCTGCAAATCTGGGGAGTTACACTGCCGTATATGACAGCTCGACTGTATCCTGGATTACCAGCTACGGATTGCCTGTATCCGTTCAGGGTGCGCTTACGTCTCAAGGGATATCCATAAGGTCGTCTAACACTTCAAATTATTCAGTAGACGGCAACAGCGGTTTCATGTGTATATCTGCAGGAAGAGAGAGTCCAAACGGTACGGGAGGAACTGTCTACAGATGTGTTAATACGGCTGTTTATGACAACTCTTCCGACTCAAGAGACAGTGCACATAATACTTTGAAGGCTTTAAGCGGTCTTACGTATTCTCAGATTGTTTATGGCTGTTATTCATTAGGCCGTAACGGAGGTTCCTCTTGGGCGTATGCACATGCGATATTAAGTTATCTGATCGGCGATGATGCTACTTGGTTCGGACCTTTAGCAAGTTCGAATGCTTATAGTGCCCTTACTACATTTGCGGCAGCTGCAGCTTCTGCGGGTATGGGAAGTTCATCAAGTGCTGAGTTCTATGTGTTTATGAGTAATTCCGGAAGGCAGAATCTAATTGCCTTAAATTACACGCCTCCCGCCGATACGGGAAAGGTTGTAATCAGGAAGATCGATCAGAATAATAATCCTGTTGTAGGAGCTTCGATTTCTCTTACATGTGTGTCGGGTGCAGATGTTAGTTCTCTGAGCGTAAATGTTCCGTTTTCTTCGATTACTAACGGTGTTCAGTTTAATACATCAGGTTCAGAGATTACCGTTACCGGTCTTCAGCCGAATTCCGATTATGTAATCCATGAGATTTCTGTTCCTGACAGTAACTATTCTTTTGCTTCTGATATAGCTTTTCGAACTGATTCTAGAGGAAATGCTCCCGGTGATTCCGGTAATTATACGTACACTATGGTAGACCAGTATGCTTCGATTTCAGGAGAGATATCATTCAACAAAGTTGACGGTGCCGGAAACGAGAGCGATGAAGTAAGAACTGCTGTTATTGAATTTACTGCAGCACCGAATAATACGGTGTCTGATGCCATGACAGGTCTTGCGTTTACTGATAACACAGGAACTGCAGGTTACGATCAGACGGGAGAATCTAATAACGGTATTCCTCGAATCCTGTTTACAGCAAGTGCAGTGGGTACTGACATCACCATACGTAATCTTAAGCCGGGTGCATCTTATGTATTCCATGAAGTGTCAGTTCCGGACGGATATATTCGTTCGGATGATATTGTCGTAAATGTACTTGCTGACGGATCTACGCAGGTTAACGGACAGCTCGTCGGCAATGTAATCATGTATAACCAGGTTGAGAGAAGAAGCATGATGGGCTCGATCGCAATCTACAAGCAGTTTGACAGTGCAGATCCGTTTGAAGAACAGCGATTCTGGGCTAATGCCAGCAGTGTATCGTTCAATTTCTACCATTTTGCGGCAGATTGGGAGACGACAAAGAGGGTAATAGACAGCGGTTACTGGCCCTTTGTTACTTATGGACGTTTAAATAGGGGCGATAATGAGGCTTTTGTTTTCTGGAGTGCTGATGAATCCTACAGGACCTATGAATGGTATACCGATTCTGCTTATTCATGGTGGCCGGGAAGATGGTGGTCCATATGGTCTCAGGTTCACGGAAGAGCAAATGATCACGAATGGGTAGGCGCGATGACATCATTGCCTGTCGGCTATTATATCGTCACCGAAGAATGGCAGGAAGGCCGATTCCTGACGTCTTCGGAAGAGCAGGTGTGGATCGATACTCTTAATGCTTCAGGATGGCATGATGTTTCTGATGGAAGTTATAGAAGATATGCCCAGATATTCTATGTTCAGGAGAGCATGACGTACACGGTGGATTGGGACGGTAATATCACTGGTCAGCTTACTGAGGGAAGTATGTACTGGTCTGACTATCCTGAGAACAATAACCCGATCTTCAATTATCACTTGAATAACCGAGTTACCAATATTCAGAACACGGGGTCGGTTGATCTTGAGAAGATTGATATGACCGGTACCGGTGTAGACGGATTAAGCTTCGAGTTGTGGAGAGGAGCATCAAGATATGCAGTAGGTCACATTTCCACAACCGAATCATCTTATGTTAATGCAGACGGATATAATGTTTATCCTATCGACTGGAATTATAGTACTCAGTATTGTACCGATAAATTAAACAGAGATCAGGCATGGGCTTGGCAAACCATAGATTGGACAAACAGACAGGTTGTTGGTTCATTAAACTACGGCACATATCAGTTAAGAGAGATCGTTCCTGACGGACGTACATACAGAACACCTGACGGGTGGAATGCCATGGATTCAGACGGCGACGGTGATACTGATTATTTCTACCGTGATGTTGAAATAACTCAGGATTACCAAAGTTCACCGCTACAGGTATCAGTAGCTAACAGAGAATACAGGCTTCGCATAGAGGTTACTAAGAAAGATCTTTGGACAGGTGAGATCATATCAGGATTTGCCGGAGACAGTGTCACGTCATTCTCGTTGTATGTTGATCGTAACAATAACGGAATTGTGGATGTTTCTGATGAACTTGTCGGAACATCGTCGGATGCTGACCGTGACGGAACGGTAGTGTTCGAATACAGCCTTAATGACTTGTTCCCGGGTGTGGATCCGCAGAACTATCCGGTTAACTATCTGATTCAGGAAACTGTGGCTCCCTATAATTATTACGTTAATTCCACGGTCGTAGCAGTAACTGCTTCAGAGGCAAACGGATTTACTAATAGTGTGGTTGTTGAGGATTCTCCATATTCTGTACAGATTCGCATCTATAAGTATGATGCCGATACCAATGATGTGATATCAACCGCTGCGTTTACCGTATTCAATGATACTGACGGTAACGGTAGTTATACGCCGGGTATAGATACAGTAGCTTCAACTTACTATGAGGGCAGTATGGCTGATGCTCTTGTTGTATGGAATGCATCAGAAGGATGCTATATAACTTCGCCCTTGCGTTCCGGTGATTACATAGTGGTTGAGACCGGACTTCCTGAAGGTTATTTCTATGTTGATTCAGAAGGACAGCCGAGCCTTACGGCTAATGAAGCATTCTTTAGAATAGAGAGCCGTGACACATCCGTAAGCGGATTTACAGCGGATCTATACGAAGCTCAGATCTATAACATCAGGCCCGAGATACATACTACTTTGACGAATGCATCAACAGGGTCACATGTAGCTTCTGTCGGGGAACAGGTTGAATTGGTCGATGTGGTTTCTTATTCAAATCTGGTACCGGGTGAGGAATATGTATTGACCGGCACGCTCATGGATAAGCATACAGGAACTCCCTTAACGGACGGTAATGGACAGTCGATAGTATCACAGACTTCGTTTACGGCTGACAGCTCTTCAGGCTCAGTTGAAGTAGTGTTTGTCGTTGATACACAAAGATTGATGGATGATGTTGATGCAGGAATTATGGAGGCGCCGATAGATATCGTGGCGTTCGAAGATTTGGATCTTGCATCTGGCAGGGATGTTGCTGTTCATGAAGATATCAATGATGAAGGTCAGACCGTAAGAATAGGTGAGATCCATACCGGAGCTATAGATGCTGATACCAATACAAAGCTTACTTCGTACGGGCTTGCCACCATAATCGATTATGTTCACTATGAAGGTCTTGAACCCGGTCGTGAGTACACGATGAGCGGAACGATGCATCTTGTGGATCACTCCGCTGACGGTAGCCGCATTGATGTCGGTGTTATCGGTGCCGGATCTTCAGATGAAGTTCTTAATCCCGTGACTGTATTTACGCCAGAGTCTTCTCAAGGTGTTGTTGAAGTGGTTTTTGTTGTGGATACGAGAAGGTTTGCTGGAAGAACAATGGTCTGCTTCGAAGATCTTTATGAGAATGGACAGCATCTGATGTGGCATGCAGATATCAATGATGAGGACCAGTCCGTGTATGTGCCTTCAGTTCGTACTAATGCTTATGGCGCTGACGTTATGGGGGACGTTGTCGCTTATGATACCAGGGCTAGGATTACTGATACTGTTTACTATGAGAATTTGATTCCCGGTATGGAATACACAGTATCAGGATCTTTGTACTGGG
>CAMJGB010000093.1 GCA_946405115.1 uncultured Clostridia bacterium
AGAAGACTCATGAGAAGAGCTGCAAGATTCGGCCGTCTCCTCGGCATCGAGAGACTCTTCCTTACAGAGGTAGCTGAGGTTGTTATCGACCAGAATAAGGATGCTTATCCCGATCTTGCTGCAAGACATGACTACATCATGAAGATCATCGCTCTTGAGGAGGAAGCTTTCCACAGAACAGTTGCTGCAGGAACAGAAATCCTCACAGAGATGATCGAGAATGCAAAGAAAGACGGTAAGTCTGAGCTTGCAGGTGAAGATGCATTTAAGCTTCACGATACATACGGATTCCCTCTCGACCTCACAAAGGAGATCGCTAAGGATGCAGGCCTTTCCGTAGACGAAGAGGGCTTCAAGGCTGCAATGAAGAAGCAGAAGGATGCTGCACGCGCTGCTACTAAGGAGAAGGTTGATACTGCTTGGGGCGGTACAGCGCTTCCCGCAGACGTTACAGCTGATACTTCAGTTACAGACTACGTTGGTTACGACAGCCTTAACACTGATGCTAAGATCCTTCACATCATCAAGAAGGATGAAGAGGGCAATCTTTTCTCAGAGGATGAGGCTTTCTCCGGCGACGAAGCAATCCTTGTTCTTGATAAGACAACAGCATACGCAACAATGGGCGGTCAGATCCACGACGACGGTGTCATCGTAGCTGACGGCTTCAAGGCAGTAATCAAGTCCGTTGATAAGGACGCTTCCGGTAAGTACCTCCATACTGTTTCCATCGAGGAAGGTGAGGCTAAGAAGGGTGCTGCCGTTACTGTTAAGGTTGATCCCAAGGCAAGACTTTCCATCGCAAGAAACCACACAGCTACACACATGCTCCTCTCTGCTTTGAGACAGGTTCTCGGCACACACGTTGAGCAGGCAGGTTCCTTCGTAGGTCAGGACAGATTGAGATTTGACTTCAACCACTTCCAGGCAATGACCGAGGAAGAGATCGATAAGGTTGAGACTATCGTTAATGAAGTGATCCTTCAGGATCTCCCCGTAATCACAAAGGAGATGAGCATCGACGAGGCTAAGAAGGTCGGCGCTATCGCTATCTTCGGTGAGAAGTACGGCGAGAGAGTAAGAGTAGTATCCGTAGGCGAGTTCGAGAACGCATTCGACCTTGAGTTCTGCGGCGGTACTCACCTCACATCCACAGCTCAGGCAGGACAGTTCAGAATCGTATCCGAGGCTGGTATCGCTTCCGGTACAAGAAGAATCGAGGCTGTTACAGGCGCTAAGTGTTACGAGATGGCAAAGGCTGACAGAGCTCTCATCAAGGAGACAGCTTCCGTACTTAAGGTTAATCACGATCAGATCGCTGAGAAGAGCGCATCCATCCTTTCTGACCTCAAGGCTTCACAGAAGGAGATCGCTTCCATGAAGAAGGCTGCAGCAGGTAACTTCGCTGACGAGGCTGCTGCTAAGGCTATCGACATCAACGGCATTAAGGCTGTTATCACGGCATGCGATGCTGAGGATGCTCCTGCACTCCGCGACACTGCTGACAAGATCAGAGACAAGATCTCATCCGGCGTTGTATTCCTCGCAAGTGCATCCGGAGACAAGGTTCTCTTCACGGCTATGGCAACTAAGGATGCCGTCGAAAAGGGTGCGCACTGCGGTAACATCATCCGCGAAGCAGCTAAGATCTGCGGCGGCGGTGGCGGCGGAAGACCTGACATGGCTCAGGCCGGCGGTAAGGATGCATCCAAGATCAACGATGCACTCAAGGCAGTAGAAGAGGCTCTCAAGGCTCAGATCGGAGGCTGATAACATGTGTTTGTTCTGCGACATCATCGAGGGTAAGATCCCCTCTAACAAGGTATATGAAGACGATAAGGTTCTGTGCTTCAGGGACATCAACCCTGTTGCACCGACACACGTCCTCGTAGTTCCCAAGAAGCACTACGATGACATCATCGACCTCTCCAAGGCAGAAGACGGCGCAGAGTATCTCGGTGCAGTTGCCAACGGTATCTCGAAGGTAGCTGAGGCAGATAATCTCGGTAACGGCTTCCGTGTAATCAACAACTGCGGCGAAGACGGCGGTCAGACAGTAAAGCATGTACACTTCCACGTTATCGGAGGCGTAAAGCTTACGGAGAAGATGATTTGAATTCCGAACTGACGGAACTTGAGAAAAGGACATTATTATATCTGAACTTCAGAGGTGAAGCTTCTGAAGAACAGCTTGCTATGGTACGTAAAGCGATCGACGAGGTAAAGTCGGTCGCTCGTCCTGTTTTTACGGTCAAATATTATAAGATTTCCGAGTGCCCGATAGATTTGTCATTTAATAGTCTGAAGTCGATGTTCGAGAAGGGCGAATCTGATTCGGTGGCTTTCCTTGTATCGACTTTGGGCGTGTCTATTGATAAGCGTATCGATCGCCTGAAGGATTCTGATCCTGCGAAGATGGTGCTGTTCGATGCGGCTTCGAATGCTTATATCGAAGAAGTAACTAACGAGTATCAGAAGAAACTCGGACTTAAGTCTCAGACTTTCAGATTCGCACCCGGATACGGTGACGTTCCGTTAACTTTGCAAAAGCAGATATTCGATAATATCCCCGAGATCTCGAAGATGGGTCTTACATTAGACGACGGCTGCCTTATGCATCCGTTCAAGTCCATGACTGGAATCATTGGGTTCAGAACAGTTGAGGTGTGATAAACTATCGCCATGGCTAAGAAAGATATAAAAGAAATAATAGGTAAAGAATTCTTCGTGTTCGACGGAGGCTTCGGTTCGCAGCTTCAGTTAAGAGGAGTACCTGCGGGAACTAACAGCGCCGAGATCAATGTCGATCGTTCTGACCTTGTTTGTGCTATTCATACTGACTATATAAATGCAGGTTCCACCTGTATTGTTACCAATACATTCGGAGCAGATAAGTTCCATATCACAGACGATAAGATGCGTATCAAGCAGATCACAGCTGCCTGTAACAACGCGCGTAAGTCTGCCGATGAAGCGGATAAGGACGTTTATGTCTTCTACGACATGGCTCCTACAGGTAAGCTTCTTAAGCCTCTCGGCGACCTGGACTTCGAGGATGCTGTTGATGCATTTAAGGATCAGGTGTTGCTTGCAAGAGATATCGTTGACGGCTTCATAATCGAGACCATGACCGACCTTTATGAGGTCAAGGCTGCGATGCTTGCGATAAAGGAGAATACCGATAAGCCGCTCTTTGTTTCCGTTACATTCCAGGAGAACGGAAACATGCTTACAGGTGCATCGCCTGAGCAGGCAGTTTCCCTTATCCAGACATTAGGAGCCGACGTGGTCGGTGTTAACTGTGCACTCGGACCTTCCGAGCTTGAGCCGATCATAATGAGGATGCTTAAAACGGCAAGGATCCCGATGCTTGTTCAGCCTAATGCGGGCTTGCCCAAATTCAGAAACGGCGAGACTTACTATGATGTCGGTCCCGATGAATTCTCTGACTATATTAGAAAGTTCGCAGAAGCCGGTATCTCCGGATTCGGCGGCTGCTGCGGAACTACACCTGATCACATAAAAGCTTGCTGCGAGAAGACAAAGGATCTGAAGGTTAACTTCAATCCCGCTGAGGAAGTTGCAAGAGTTTGTGGAACTACGACACTTGTTGAATTCAAAAACCGCGTCATAAGATGCGGCGAGAGACTTAACCCTACGGGTAAGAAAAAGATGAAGCTTGCTCTTGCTGAAGGCAGACTCTACGACATAGTTGACGAAGGAATCGCGCAGGTTGAGGCAGGTGCCGATGTTCTTGATGTTAACGTAGGTGTTCCGGGTATCGACGAGACAGAAGTTATGTGCGAGCTTGTAACTGATCTTCAGGAAGTTATCGACCTTCCTTTGCAGATCGACAGTTCCAATCCTGAGACACTTGAGAAGGCATGCCGTATCTATAACGGCCTGCCACTCATTAATTCAGTTAACGGCAAGAGGGAAGTAATGGACGCAGTCTTCCCGATAGTTAAGAAATACGGCGGTACGGTCATCGGTCTTTGTATCGATGAGGACGGTATTCCTCCGACGGCACCGCAGAGATTCGAGATCGCTCAGCGTATCGTTAACGAAGCAGCAAAATACGGAATCTCACACAAGAGAATCGTTATCGACTCTTTGGTACTTACAGCAAGTGCCCAGCAGAAGGAAGTAATCGAGACTGCAAAGTGCGTAGGTCTTGTAACCGATAATCTCGGCTGCCCTACGGCGCTCGGTCTTTCCAACGTCTCCTTCGGACTTCCGAACAGGCCTCTTATCAACAGAACGTTCCTTGTAATGGCACTTTATGCAGGCTTGAAGCTTCCTATCCTGAATCCTCTTGATAAGGAGCTCATGGGTACTATCGATGCTTTCGAAGTACTTAACTACTCTGACGTTAATGCTGAGGACTACATATCAAGACACATGAACGATGTAGTCGCGAAGCCTGGTGCAGCTCCTGCTCCTGGAGCAGAGGCAGCAGCATCTTCCAATGATGCCGAGCTTGAGGGCAAGTCGGCGCTTTTCAAGACTATAGTAAAGGGTCAGAAGCATCAGGCTGTTGATGCCGTGAAGTCGATGGACATTGCGCCTTTGGAGATCGTATCAGATCACCTTGTCCCCGCGCTTGATAAAGTTGGACGCGACTACGATAAGGGCATCATCTTCCTGCCTCAGCTCATGGTCTCTGCGGAGACTGCGAAGCTCGTTTTCGATGAGATCAAGGAGAAGCTTACAAGCAACAGCGGACCTTCCAAGGGCTGCGTGGTAATAGCGACTGTACAGAACGACGTTCACGACATCGGCAAGAATATCGTTAAGGTCGTGCTCCAAAGCTACGGCTTCGACGTTATCGATTTGGGCAAGGACGTGCCTCCCGAGGTTATCTGTGATGCCGTAAGGGAGCATAACCCGATTGCCGTCGGACTTTCTGCTCTCATGACTACTACGGTTGTTTCCATGGAAGCTACCATAAAGATGCTTAAGGATCAGGGTCTTACTGTGCCCACATTTTGCGGCGGTGCTGTTGTTACCGACGACGTCGTAAAGAAGATCGGCGGCGACTACTATGCTGCGGATGCAATGGAATCCGTTAGAATATGCGAGAAATTACTTGAGGAGAGAACATAATGACGAGACTTCGTGCCAAGAGACATATACCCGAGCGTATGGAAAGGTGTGCCGGCAGATGGTTCGCACTTCCTGCCACGAACAAGGGAAAGTGGAGAGAGGTATGCGGCTTCCCTGAAGACTGCGAACTCTTCCTTGAGATCGGCTGCGGCAAGGGCAAGTTCTGCGCCGAGACTGCAACAGCAAATCCGGATGCTCTTTACATCGCACTCGAGCGTGAGTCTTCGGTAATCCTCGCTGCCATCGAAAAGGCACAGGAGCTCGAGATTCCTAACCTCTTCTTTGTAAACGCTGATGCCAAGAACCTTCTCGATTACTTCGAGGATAATGAGGTAGACCGTATCTACTTAAACTTCAGCGATCCCTGGACGAGAAAGAAGAAGCCCAAGAGACGTTTGACTTATAGGGACTTCCTTAAGGTATATGAGAAGATAATGAAGCCTAAGGGTGAGATCCGCTTCAAGACGGACAACACGTTGCTTTTCGAGTTTTCCGTAAACGAGTTCAAGGAGTTGGGCTTCGAGCTGTCGGAAGTAACGCGTGACCTTCATAACAGCGAGTACGATGCCGATAACGTTAGAACCGAATTCGAGCAGAAGTTCGCAGACCAGGGAATAGCGATCAAGAGACTCGTGGCAACTTCGCCTAAAGCTTAATTAATAAAAGACAAATAAAAAACACTTCGCAATCAGCGAAGTGTTTTTTGTTGTGAAAAATATCAAGTGCTTACTTGATGAGTCTGATTGTTCCGAAGAAGAGTACAGGCTTAGCGATACCCTTACATGCGTTTACGACAGCAATGATCATGCATACGAATGTGAACAAAGACCAAGCCCAGCCTACGAAAGGAACGACAGCAAGCAGGAAAGAGATGGACATTACGAGTCCCTGGTTAGCGTAGAATCTCAAATACTCGGAACGCTGACCGTTAACGTCACCGCCGAAGTAAGCGAGGATAACACCCCAGAATCCGCCGAAAGCAGCGAAGATACCGAGGAACTTATCAAGAGGGTTCTCGGGAACAGGGTAGTTCTCTGCTGTTGTCTGCTGGTAGGAAGGCTGAGCTGCAGTTACGGGCACATCAGCCAAACTTGCACCGCACTGAGCACAGAATGTAGCCTCATCACCAAGCTGAAGACCACACTTAGGACATGTTTTCATTATTTTGTACCTCCAAGAAAGTAAAGTCTTCATTATTCTACTATATTTTTCTTTACAAATAGCGGTAAATAAGGCGTTTGGATAGAATTCGCATTTATGGTCAATACAAAAACAATCGCTTTGATATTTGAGTTCTTTGTACAAGGTTAACAAAACTCATTTAACCCTATTGTGCATTGTGCGAAGTAGGTCTATACTCCCTCTCGCCTTAAAGAAATGAAACAAACAATTTGGAGGGTATTTAAAATGAAAAAGTCAATGATTAAGACAGTTATCGCAATGGCAGTAGTTGCTTCTATGGCATTCGCATGTGTAGCTTGCGGCGCTGAGACAACAGAGACATCCGAGACAGCTGCTGAAGAGACAGTTGTTGAGACAGCTGCTGAGACAGAGGCTGCTGACGAGACAGTTGCTGAGACAGAGGCTGCTGACGAGACAGTTGCAGTTGCTGAGACAGAGCCTGCTGTTGAGGAGACAGAGGCTGCTGAGACAGAGCCTGCTGAAGAGACAGCTGAGGAGACAGAGGCTGAGGCTTAATTCCTAAGCGATAATTATCTAAGTACTAATAAATAAGGTTTACGACGCCTTCGGTCTTCGGATCGGAGGCGTTTTTCTATCCTTAAGCAGGTCGGTTTATCGGCGGCAGGGGGCAGGGGCGGTCATAAACCGGGTAATAAAAATCGTTTAGCCCTTTTCTAAAAGGGAATTTACGATTTACCCCTAAAATACCCCAATAAAACCCCCATTTTTCCACGGACTTTCTTGTAAAGGGCCAAACTTCGTTGTATGATTTTCTACAGTGTGAATTTAACACGAAGTAACTAGTTATTTTCAGGAGGAAATTAAAAATGGCAGTTAAAGTTGCGATTAACGGTTTCGGTCGTATCGGTCGTCTTGCTTTCAGACAGATGTTCGGTGCTGAGGGTTATGAGGTTGTAGCTATCAACGATCTTACAAAGCCTTCCATGCTCGCTCACCTTCTCAAGTATGACACAGCTCAGGGCGGTTACGCTGGTGTAATCGGCGAGAACAAGCACACAGTTACTTCCGACGACGAGGCTAACACAATCACAGTTGACGGCAAGACTCTTCAGATCTACAAGGAAGCTGATGCAAACAATCTCCCTTGGGGTGAGCTCGGTGTAGACGTAGTTCTCGAGTGCACAGGTTTCTATACATCTAAGGAAAAG
>CAMJGB010000094.1 GCA_946405115.1 uncultured Clostridia bacterium
CGGACCTTTGATCGTTTCCATCGACTGCCACGGCGGCAACCTCATCGATGACAACAAGATCAAGTTCAACGAGCGCAAGGAGAAGCTCGTACCTGAGATTTCCAAGAAAGTACAGTTCATGCATTAATGCTTCCTGTCCTTTCAGAACTCAAGGGGAAAGCAAACGCTTTAATAGTTGATATCGACGGTACTCTGCTTGATTCCATGACTGTATGGAATCAGGCGGATACCGTCTTTTTAAATTCGCGCGGATTTGAGGTAACGCCGGACTACACGGACTACGTCAAATCCGTCCGAATCGAAGATGCTGCCATCTACACGAAGGAGCGCTATGACCTGCCCGATACACCGGAGCAGATCATGGCAGAATGGAAGGCTTTCGTTAACCACGCTTATGCATGCGAAGTTCCTCTCAAGGAAGGTGCACTCGAGTACCTCACCCAAGCGAAAAGCATGGGCTTTAAACTCGCAAGTGCAACTGCACTTACAAGGGACAACCTGGATGCTGCTTTAACGCGACTCAAAGTATACGAGCTTTTCGATGTGGTGGTGTCCCTGGAAGATCTTCCGAAGTTCCCTGATAAAAGCGAGCCCGACATCTACCTTCACGTGGCAAAACTTGTAGGCGAAGATCCCGCTTCAACGGTGGTCTTCGAAGACGTTCCGGCTGCACTTGAAGGAGCCTTGAAAGGAGGCTTCATTACATGCGCAGTTTGGGATAAAATCGGAGCCGGATCAGAGGATGCGTGGAACGATATGACCCGCTCCTCACACTATAATTTCAAATCATGGAGAGACGCTCTTTAAAGATTAATGCTTTGTTCATTATTTATTAAAACGCGTACGATATAGTAGTCTCATGGATTATGACGAGAAAAAAATCTTTGTGCGTGGCAAAACAACTTTTGCTCTTACTTGTTTGGGCTACACACTGATATTCCTGGCAGGATTATTTCTGCAAAAGTTCGTATTCTTCGGATACGCTCAGGTAATCATTTCCGTATTTCTCGTCATCTTCAGTTTTTTTCTTAATCTGCTGTTCGGAATCCCCGGTTATTGGATCTCCACGGCACTCACCATAGTCCAGATTTTCATCTACTCGTCAGCATTCACACAGCGCTACAGAGATGACCTTCTCGTGCTCCTCGGACTTGCGCTTTTGTCGATACTCGTAAACACAATTTTCGAATTCTTCATAATCCGTGTAACAGACCGTCTCGACAGACTTGATAAGAAGCTTTCCGACGAGAAGGCAAGACGCATCAGTTCCGAGACAGCAGCGATGATCACATCTGCAATGTCCAACCGTCCCGGAACCATCGTAAGACACGAGGACATCACAGATAAGTCGGGCTACGCAGAAGCAGTTGAGACGAGCCGTTCAATGACACTCGACCCGCTCACTACTCTTCCCAACAGGCACATGACGAATGAGCATACCGACATCAAGATCCTCGAGTACAAGAAGTCATTCCAGGAAGCTTCAGACAACAGAACGATCTGCAAGGCCAACCCCATCTACGCGATCTATCTTACGGTTTCAGACCCGGTAAGATTCTCAAGGGGCAACGGCCACATCATCGTAGATCTTTTTATCCAGACAATGGCACACAGACTTCGTGAAGCTGCAGATTCGAAGGACTTCGTCGGACGTATCGCGAACAACGAATTCGCGATCATCACAACGAGACTTGATAACGACACTCAGGTCCTTCTGTATGCAAGCAGCATCGCGAAGGCATTGAACGAAGAAAGACACGGTAACTTCTACGCAGGCATCGCTCAGTATCCGAGAGATGCCATCTTCGCGGGTGAACTTATCCAGCACGCAGAGACTGCAATGTACGCAGCAATAAACGAGGAAACAGATGCGAAGATCTACGAGCCTACTGCAAATGAGGCACGAACAACATTCCTCGAAGACATGACCATCGACGAGATCAAGAACCTCTACGACAAGGCTTTCGATGAGGATGAGATCCACATGGTATACCAGCCAAGATTCGATACCGAGAGAAAGCTTACGGGCTTCGAGGCATTCGTTCGCTGGGAGTGCCCGGGACACGGAACGGTCGACACAAGAGACTTCCTTTTCTACGCAGAGAAGACAGGTCATATCTATCAGCTCGGTGAACTTACATTGAGCCAGGCATTTAAGACTCTTGCGCTCATCAACGAGATCGATCCTACTCTTACGATGACGGTTAACCTGTCGACCACGCAGCTTCAGACACCTGACCTTCAGGTTGATCTTCTAGCAGTGGCAGAAGAAGCAGGATGCAACACACATAACATCATCCTCGACATCCCGTCAGACGGAGCCAAGATCAACATCAGCACCATTCAGAATACGCTCGATGCATTTGCTTCATCCGGTATCACAATGGCGCTCGATAACTTCGGAAGAGGATACTCATCACTTAACAGCATCCCGCTGCTTCCGATCTCACTCGTTAAGCTCGACGGTCATTTCACAGCTGACCTTAAGGAAGACTCAGCTCAGGATGTTCTTACACGTTCGATGATAAGTCTGTTGCAGGAGATTGACATCCCTGTTGATGCCACTAACGTTGCAACCGAGGAGCAGTTTAACAAGCTCCGCCAGTACGGATGCACATACTTCCAGGGCAAGTATCTGAACGAACCTATCCCGAGGGATCAGGTCATCGACTATATCAAGAATTACAAGAAGGATTAACTCGCTCAAGTGCCTGGGCGAGTTTTCTTACGGGAAGCCCCACTACACTGAAGTAATCGCCTTCTACGCTCTCAACAAGGATAGCGCCGCCGTTTTGTATGCCGTATGCTCCGGCTTTATCGTAAGGCTCGTCCGTGCTTATGTAGCGCTCGATAAGCGCCTCCTGATAGGAATCAAGATCACCGAATTTCACCTTGGTAACTTCAACGAAAGTCTCCTCACCTGAAGCCGTCTTAACACACACTCCCGTGATAACTTCATGCGTCCTTCCCGACAGCATGCGAAGCATCCTTCTGGCATCGTCCTTATCCGCGGGCTTGCCCAAGATCTCGTCTCCGCACACAACGGAAGTATCAGCACCTATCACGACACACCCGTTCTTCTCCTCGTCAGAAAGCTTATCAAAAACAGCACACGCTTTATCATGTGCGAGCTCCTTCTGAACATCCTCGGGTGTACCTCCCTGCTCCCTGACGCGCGTCTCTATGGCACGCTCATCGACTTCTTCCGACATTATCTCGAAATGCTCCGTGATAAGGGCAAGGATCTCTTTCCTTCTCGGTGATTTACTTGCAAGTATTATTCTCATGGGACATATTCTACATCAAACTTCCCGATTAGAGGCAATAAAAAAGGAGGATGCCGTTAAGCATCCCCCTCTCTCCAGAGTTGATATATATTAATTTGATTCTTCGTCCTGGAAAGGATTGCTTCCCAAGATCTCTTCTTCAGAGATATCATCAGCGGATAATCTCTCCCACAAAGGCTTGTTGGCGTCTGCTGCAGGTGCCGGTGCCGGAGCGGGTGCTGCGGTAACTTCCTCGATTATATCCTCGACCATCTCTGCGGCCTTAGCCTGCTCAACCAAAGAAGGATCCATAAACTCGGCAAAGTCATCAGCTGCTGCGTCTGACTCAGTCTTCTCAACGGGAGCGGGTGCAACTACGGGTGCAGGAGCGGGTGCCGGCGCAGGTGCTGCCTTCTCGCTCTCACGCTTTGCCTGTGCTTGGGCAAGTGCGTCTGCTACGGAGAACTTGGAGATCAAAGACTCAGGCTCCTTCTTCTCCTCAACCTTTACTTCCGGTGCAGGTGCGGGAGCTGAGGCCTTAGCAGCCTGATTCTCAGGTGTCTTACCTTCAGCCTCTGTCTTCTGCTTCTCTGCAAACTCAGCCTTGGCAGCTGCGGCTGCGGCCTCTGCCTTAAGCTTAGCTGCTTCGATCTTAGCCTGAACTCTTTCTCTTGCAGCTGCGGCCGCAGCGGCTCTCTTCTCTGCGTCCTCACCGGACAAAGCTGCTCTTGCTGCTGACTCTTCAGCTCTCTTCATAACAGCTTCAGAAACCTTACTCTCTTCAGGCTTCTCTTCAACAGGCTTAGCTGCCTTTGCAGCTTCAGCGGCTGCTGCAGACTTCTCGAGATCGATTCTGTCAGGACGGACATCGTTGCCCGGACGTGACAGTACGTCTACGAGTGAATCGTGTACCTTACGAACTTCACTGTCGGGGAGAATACCCTCAACAGTACTCTCATAATTAGCATCAGGATTGTTCATGAACAGAGCATATACTTCCTTCGGGTTATCCTTCTTAGTGATTCTGCAGAATGTGCTTACGAGCTTGTCCATGGATCTGCTCTGTGTCCACTTAGGCATCTGCTTAACCTGCTCGGCGCCGGATGCCTTGGATACTTCTGCGAAGAACTCCTGTGAAGACTTATACTCACCGTTAAGGATATAAGTTCCTCCGGGCTCACCATTCTCACAAACTGCCACGAGTGCAGATGCTACGTTACGTACATCAACGAATGCGTGTCCGCCGGATACTGTGGAAACCTTATTCTCAAGATACTTCCTGAGGATCTTGTTCATGTCGTAATCTTCTGAGAATCCGGGGCCGATGATGAATGTAGGCAAAAGAAGCGATGCATTAAACTTGTTGAATGTGATCTTCTCCATGATGTAAGCGGAAGCTTCAGCCTTGGTAGCTGCATAGTCTCCGTCTACCTTGGTTCTGTCGAATTCAACCTTACCGCCTGACAATGCCGTTTCAGGATCAAGAGCATAAGCGGAACCCATGTATACGAATCTTCCGATCTTCGAACGCATGGCCATGTCAACAACGTTCTGGCTGCCCGCGACGTTGATACGGCGCATATCCATATTCTTATTATTAGAAATAGATAATATCTCTTCAGTATGAATGATCGCTGACTTTCTGGGATCTTCTACCGTGAAGAACTCCTTGAGGGAATCCTTATCAAATATCTCACCTTCTGAGATCTCAGCTCCCATTCCTCTTAACAGTGAACTGTCTGACTCGGGCGGTACGAGTACTCGTACGCTGCAGCCTTCAGCCAAAAGCATCTGAACTACCAATCTTCCGACGGGATCTTTTGCTCCTGTTACTAGATATTTAGAATACATCATAAGCCACAATTCCTCTTCTATCATATAGAATAAGATATACCTTAATTTTATTGAAAATTTTTTAACTTATAAATACGTAGAATGTTAAGGTCGTGTAAACAAAATCTTGTTGACAATCCTTTTCGATGGGTTTAATATGGCGGTGTTTTATATCGCAAATGCTGTGACGAAGAAGGTCCGGCAGTCGAAGTACACAGAGAGCCGGGGGTGCTGGGATCCCGACGACAGAGACTACCAAGTGACTATCGCTTCCGAGCTGGTGCGCCGAATGGATATCATCCAAGTAGACCGCATCCGTATGGCCGCGTTAAGGCATAGGGTTTGAAGGAACCTGAAGTGGCGATCAATAGATCGCAAGTTGAGTGGTAACACGGTAACTCGTCTCAACGTTCAGTTAAGAACGTTGAGACTTTTTTAATGTCAGAATGACGGAGGTACAAAATGGCAGAGAACGTAAACAACGAAGTCGAAGTAAAGCTTCTCGAAGTCGCAGGCAGAGTTAAGGCCTTGAGACAGGACTTGGGACTTTCTGTTGAGCAGATTGCTGAGCAGATGGGTCTCTCAGCTGAGGAGTACGAGAGATACGAAGAAGGAAAGGAAGATTTTAACTTCTCTTTCTGCTTCAAATTCGCTAACATCGCGAAGGTCGACATCGCTGATATTCTCGAGGGTTCTTCCCCTTCACTTACAGAGTACACAGTTACAAGAAAGGGACAGGGCCGTCCGATCGTAAGACGTGCAGGTTCTGAGACTAAGTATCTTCGTCTCGGTTCCAGATTCAAGAATAAGATGTGCGAGCCTTACCGCGTAATCCTCCCTTATTCCGATGAGGCTTTGAATCCTCCTTATAAGCTCGTTACTCACGGCGGCCAGGAGATGAACATCGTAGTAAGAGGTTCACTTAAGGTTATGCTCGGTGACTCTTTCGAAGTACTTCACCCCGGTGACGTTATCTACTTCGATCCTGAGACACCTCACGCAGAGTTTGCAGTAGGAGGCGAGGACTGCGAGTTCTACGCTATCATCATCGATCCTAAGCTTGCTGACAAGAACGAGGACTACATCCCTCCTTACAAGACAGAGATCAAGACAGACAGCACAACTAACGTTGATGCTGCAAACTTGAAGGATCCCATCTATGCTAAGTACTTGAACGGTATCCTCGATGACAACGGACACCTTGTTGATGTTGAAGTTAACGTTCCTGCATGTAAGAAGTTCAACTTCGCTTTCGACTGCGTTGATGCAATCGCTGAGAAGGATCCTGAGAAGCTCGCCATGCTCTGGGTTGCAAAGGACTGCGTTACAGAGAAGCGCTTTACTTTCGCTGACATCAAGAAGTACTCCAACATGACTGCTAACTACTTCAAGTCTTTGGGCATCGGCAAGGGCGACAAGGTAATGCTCGTATTGAAGCGTCACTACCAGTTCTGGTTCTGCATGATGGGCTTGGAGAAGCTCGGTGCCGTAGCTATCCCCGCTACTCACCTTCTCCGTGACAAGGACTATGAGTACAGATTCTCCGCAGCTTCCGTTAAGGCTATCGTCTGCACATCTGACGACGATGCAGCTGACGAGGTTGAGAAGGCTGCTGCAGTATACGGACTTCAGACATTGATCCTCTGCAATGGTTCCAGACCCGGCTGGAGATCCTTCGATGAGGAGTTCGTAAACTTCTCCGATGAGTTCGAGAGACCCGAGGATTATGCTTGCGGTTACGACCCGATGGTAATGTTCTTTACATCCGGTACAACAGGCTATCCTAAGATGGCTCTTCACTCTTACATGTATGCTATCGGCCATATCACAACAGCTAAGTATTGGCAGAACGTTGACCCTAACGGCCTCCACTTCTCCATCTCCGATACAGGCTGGGGTAAGGCTCTCTGGGGTAAGCTCTACGGACAGTGGCTCTGCGAGGCTCCTGTATTCACATTCGACTTCGACAGATTCAAGGCTGACGAGATCCTCCCCATGTTCGCGAAGCACCACATCACAACATTCTGTGCTCCGCCTACAATGTTCAGATTCTTCATCAAGGAAGATCTTTCTAAGTACGATCTTTCTTCCCTCAAGTACGCTGTTACAGCTGGTGAGGCTTTGAACCCTGAGGTATTCAACCGCTTCATGGAAGCAACAGGAATCCGTCTCATGGAGGGATTCGGCCAGACAGAGACAACTCTCGTTATCGCTAACCTCGTAGGTTCCGGCATCAGACTCGGTTCCATGGGTAAGCCTAATCCTCTCTACGAGGTTAAGGTATTGGATCCCGACGGCAACGAGTGCAAGCCCGGTGAGACAGGCGAGATCTGCATCAACACACAGAAGTATCACC
>CAMJGB010000095.1 GCA_946405115.1 uncultured Clostridia bacterium
AGTATCAAGACCTTGGAATCCTTATCGTAAACAGGTTGTATCGGATGGATGATCATAATCTGAAATATAACACAACCGCTGATAGCCCCGTAGTACCAAATTGCGGATTTCTATTGATTTGGTACTAACTTTTCGGGCTTTTGGGGTACCATTTTCACTCTATCTGCCAAGTTAGTACTCGAAATCCGTTGTTTCCAGTACCAGATGACCTTCAAGCCCTTGTTTGGTACTAGAATCGTTCTAATTATTAGTACTAACTAGCGCAATTGCAGTCTTTTGGTACCACACAGCCCCACCAGCCGATCACAGCTTCTTCATTATCCTGAGGCACGCCTCGATGTGCATGATCCAGTGGCGAGAGAACGGCATCTGAATAAGCCCGCGAACATCCTTGCCGCACCAATAGTCAATGAGCCAGACTGCATCTTCGTCATTGCTTACGACACCGAGCGATTCGAGCTTCGCGCGGCTCTCATCAGTTACTTTATTCTTGAGCTCCTCGTATAACAGATCCTTCAGGATTTTCTCAGTGCTCTCCTTCACTTCCTTTGCGTACGCATAGAGCTCATCGAGATCTAACTTTCGCGTAAACTCAGCGATCTGTTCTTTATGAAGTTCATTTCCTGTCGTGATTATCGGCGACTTGATTCGGCTTTGATAGTCCCCTGCCAGAAGCACCTCGTCATCACCTGCGATCAGATCATGCGACACTATATCTTCTATCCTGAAGACATGCCATATCGAATAAGCGAGATTCTTGCAGTGGTATCCGTCCGCATTGATAAACGGCATCGCATCGAAGTCTTCGCGCTTATACTTCTCCCTCCACGACAGCACCTCATTCATCAGCTCATCTCGAAGCGTCAGCAAAGTTCCGACACCTTCTTCAAAGGTATCTTTCTTCTTAATCTCAAGCTGCATCGTCTTGTTAAGCGCGGACCATTCTTTGTTCATGGAATCAACACATCACATCTGATGTCTTACAGTCTTATACTCGTCGCCGTCTTTGTAGAACGGGCACTCCTTGCTCTTGCTGTGTGAAAGTCTTATTACTTCATCTTCATCGAGGTCGAGGTCACAGAAAGCCTCACCTGTATACTCATCAATTGCCGCATACTGACATGTCTCACAACTAGCCATAGTAACCTCCTGTCAAAGCCATTGAATAAATGCTGTCTTATCCGAACTGTTATACCCCGCCTTCTCGTAGAAGTGAAGTGTGCTTGGGCTTTTCGAGCCGGTCAGAAGCATCATCTTGTAGCAGTTCTCTTTAATTGCAATATCACGCGCGAAGTTCAAGCACTCCTGTGCAAGGCCTCTGCACCTGTAGTCCTTATGTGTCACCACGTTCTCGACGAAAGCGTAAGGGCGCACATTACGCGTCAGGTTAGGTATGATAACGCACACGCAGGAGGATACAATCTTGCCGTCGACCTCGTTCACGATGAGGTGATGGTTCGGATCGTTAATGATCTGCTCCCACGTATTGCTCAAGTGCTCGGACTCATCCGGTATGCTGTCCTCATGAAGACAAAGATACAGTTCAAGCAATGCGTTAAGATCATCCTTGTTCGCTTCTCTTATCATGGCTTTAATATCTCCATAAACACATCGACATCAGTCCTGTCATACTCTTTGAAACCGCACTGTTCATAGACGTGAATAGCTCTTGGATTGTCTACATACACGCCTAAGTAGATTCTTCTAAATCCGCCCTCGTTAAAGCCGTACTCGATCATGCGCTTCAGTGCTTCCGTACCGTAGCCTTTGTTCTGCTTGGACGCCGTCATGACTATTCCCCACTCGGCCTCGTCGTCCTTACGGTTGAAGAACTCAGTATTGCCGATGAACTCACCTGTCTCCTTCTCGATCATAGAGAACATCATCGCGTGCCCATCGATCTTCTCTTTCATATACTCAATCTCTTCCTGCTCCGTATACGGCTCGCGGCGGTCGCTTATATACTTCGCCACATGCTCGATGTCGTTGACCATCTTGAGATACTCCGGCACCAGATCCAGCGTCGGCTCAACGAATTCTATTCTTTCCGATTCAAATACCTTGTTCACTCTCAAAATCCGCCTGTTTTTGTCATTCGCGGTAGACCAAAGTCTTACCGAATGACTCTATTTTTCAAAATCTGGTCTACATTTTGACGTAAAACGATAAAATGTAGACCAATTCGTTGCAAAAATGCTCTATCGGTAGATTTTTGGTCTACCGATCTGCCAAATCAATCACACTTTCGCTTCTCCATCACATCAGCGCACAGAAAATCCCCGTAGCCCGTGTCTATCTTCAAGTAATCCACCTCGCGATAACCGCGCTTGAGGTAGATGGACTTCGCGGGGAATGAGGCGTGAAGCATGGAGACGTCGTAGGAAGCAAAGATCGCATCCTCTGCAAAGTCCAGCAGTGCCCTGCCATAACCAGAACCCTGATACTCGGGCAACACGAACAGACGGTCGACTTCATTGTCCGTAAGTGTCACCGTACCTGCGGGCACTCCGTCATCTGAAACAACCAAGTACACGATGCCCGCATTAATGTCGCGCATGATCTTCTCGTCCGCGTGGTGCTCAGAGAAGAAGCGAACCGCACCCTCGGGATAGTACTTCGGATACACCGCATGAATCGTCTCCTGCGTGATTTTCTTTACTGCTCCAAAGTCACTTTCAATTGCCTGTCTGATATTCTTGCTCATACGCTTATATTACACCAAATATAAACGCTCCCCTTAATTTGGGGAGCGAGAATAATAAAAATAATAACTAACCGGCAAATCAGCTTCGCGACATAAGAACAGAACACTCACAATGTGTTGAGCAACAAATGTAAAATTTACGATTATTGAAAATACCAACGCAGGATGTTACAATTCCTCGGAGTTAGCCGTAACTAACTTGATAGATATTTTATATAAGAATAAGGGAGAACTATTATGACACTTACAATTTTGCTATCGGTAATGACAATGGCCGGGCTGTTCCTAATGTTATGGGCCGGCGTGGGATTCATTCAGGACAAGCGTTTCTTCTCATCCGCGCACCCTGATATCCTGGCGATCATCACACCCAAGCAGGAGCGTTTCCAGGGACAGCATGTACTCGGCTACATCCTTGCATTCATCGCTGTTGCAATGAACATCGGCGCGATTGTTATCGGAATCGTTAACGGAGTACAGAACGACTTCGGATTCGGACAACTTTTCTTAAGACTCGGACTCATGGTAATTCTGCTGAAGGCCTTCGACGTCATTTTCTTCGACTGGATCCTGCTTTGTAATTCCGGATTCTTCCCCCGCTACTATCCCGAGACAAAGCCGTTTATCGGACACAGTCTGTTCGGATACAACAAAGTGTCCCACGTAATCCACACAACAGGTTACCTTGCCGCAGCAGCTGTGTTGGCATTCATTTTCACAAGGTCATAAAAAACAAAACATACAGGAGGAAACATTATGAAAAAACTTGTACTTCTAAGACACGGCGAGAGCGAATGGAACAAGCTCAACCTTTTCACAGGTTGGATGGACGTCGACTTGAGTGAGAAAGGTGTAGAGGAAGCAAAGCTTGCAGGCCAAACACTTAAGGCTGAGGGCTATGACTTCGATATTTGCTACACATCTTACCTTAAGAGAGCCATCCACACTTTGAACCTCACATTGGATGAGATGGACAGAGCATGGCTTCCCGTCATTAAGTCATGGAAGCTTAACGAGAGACACTACGGTGCACTTCAGGGATTAAACAAGTCCGAGACAGCAGAGAAGTACGGCGAGGACCAGGTTAAGATCTGGAGAAGATCATTCGACGTTAAGCCGCCCGAGCTTGATGATGACGATGACAGAAGTGCAACCAAGCAGGCTATGTACAGAGACGTAGACAGAGCTTTGCTCCCCAAGAACGAGAGCCTTGAGACAACTATTGAGAGAGTTGTTCCTTTCTTCGAAGAGACAATCAAGAAGGACATCATGGACGGCAAGAGAGTTGTAATCGCTGCTCACGGAAATTCATTAAGAGCGCTTGTTAAGTACTTCGATAATCTTTCAAACGAAGAGATCATCGGTGTCAACATTCCTACAGCAACACCCCTCGTATACGAGTTCGATGACGATATGAATGTTATCAGACATTACTATCTCGGCGACCAGGAAGCACTTAAGGCTAAGATGGATGCCGTTGCCAACCAGGGCAAGAAAAAAATTTGATGCGAAGTTAGTTCAGACTAACCGCAACTAACATAACGAGGCAACATCATGGGTAACATCATCGTTTACATCATTCTGATACTGATAATCGCAGGTGCCGTTTACGGGACGGTTCGAAGGATACGTCACGGTTCCGCCTGCTGCGGCGAACACGACCCTGCGCCTAAGAAGGTGAAGGTATCAGACAGGAACAAAAAGAATTACCCGTTCACTTATGAACTCTCTGTCGACGGAATGCACTGCGCCAACTGCGCAAGAAGGATCGAGAACAGCTTCAACTCACACGAAGGTATGTGGGCTGAAGCTGACATCGGCCGTAAATCCGTTGAGCTTAAAACCAAGCAGCAAGTCGACGAGAACGCAGTGAGAGACATCGTCTCATCGGCAGGTTACACATTACTTCGCATGAACCGTAAACCATAAAAAGAGGAGGGCGCCCGGTTGGACGCCCTTTAATCATGAAGAGAATATGTACCAGCGATCAGCGCTTTACGTTGAAAGCACCCATCTGAGGATAGCAAGCTGAATCTCCGAGCTCCTCTTCGATTCTCAAGAGCTGATTGTACTTGGCAACTCTCTCTGAACGGCTCGGTGCACCTGTCTTGATCTGGCAAGTGTTAAGAGCAACAGCGAGGTCTGCGATTGTTGTATCAGCTGTCTCACCGGATCTGTGTGAAGAGATTGCTGTGTAGCCGGCCTTGTGAGCCATCTTGATAGCCTCAAGTGTCTCTGAAACAGAACCGATCTGATTAAGCTTGATGAGGATTGAGTTACCTGCACCGAGTGCGATACCCTTTGCAAGTCTCTCTGTGTTTGTAACGAAGAGGTCGTCACCAACGAGCTGAACCTTGTGACCGATCTTAGCAGTCATTCTCTGCCAGCCTTCCCAGTCTTCCTCATCGAGACCGTCCTCGATTGAAATGATGGGATACTTATCTACGAGTGACTCCCAGTGAGCGATGAGCTCATCTGATGTGAAGTCCTTACCGGACTTAGGCTGATGATAGAAGCCCTTGCCCTTCTCGCTCTTCCACTCGGAAGAAGCAGCATCCATGGCGATCATGAAATCCTTGCCGGGTTCGAAGCCTGCAGCCTTGATCGCCTCGAGGATCTTCTCGATTGCAGCCTCGTCGGAATCAAGCTTGTTGGGAGCGAATCCGCCCTCATCACCAACAGCTGTAACGTCGCCCATTTCCTTGATGAGCTTCTTCAATGTATGGAATACTTCTGCACACCATCTGAAGCCTTCCTTGAAGGAGGGAGCGCCTACAGGCATTACCATGAACTCCTGTGTATCAACAGCGCTGTCTGCATGAGCACCGCCGTTAAGGATGTTCATCATGGGAACAGGAAGCTTTGTGCCCTGAACGCCGCCTAAGAATCTGTAAAGGGGAATATCAAGAGCTGTGGCAGCTGCTCTTGCTGTTGCGATTGAAACAGCGAGGATAGCATTGGCACCAAGCTTGGACTTATCCTTAGTTCCGTCAGCCTCGATCATTGCCTTGTCTACTGCGTAGATATCGGAAGCATCAAGACCTGTGATAGCATCGTTGATAATTGTGTTTATGTTCTCTACTGCCTTCTCCACACCCTTGCCGAGGTAACGTGACTTGTCACCGTCACGAAGCTCGAGGGCTTCGAACTCACCTGTGGAAGCACCGGAAGGAGCTGTTCCTCTTCCTACTGTGCCGTCGATGAGTGTTACTTCTGCTTCAACTGTGGGGTTTCCTCTTGAGTCGAGGATCTCTCTGCCGTAAACATTTACGATCTCTAAATAACTCATTGCGCATCTCCTTTGTAAGGCTGTTTTCTTAGTGTTTCACAATCGTCGACACCCCCGCCGAAAAGCATATGCCCTCCGGCGAATACCCCAGCTACGGGTTTTGAGGAGTCAACATGATTTACACGCAGTTAGCTTTGACTAACTCATTTATATTATCAAGCGTTTTGTTGGTGGTCAAGAGCAAAAATCGGGGGTGTTGACTTAGCTGCAATCACGCTGTTATGATGAAAGAGTAACGGATCAATTAGTTATTCGCGTTCCGTTGCCGCGACGCTCATCTTGAGCGGGGTTAATAATGATAAGAACCTTAGAATCTCATCATGAATGACAAATCACAGCGCTTCGGCGTAAGTTTTTTGCTGTTCGTGAAAGGAGGTTCTATTTTTATGCTTCACGACAACTATTTTGACTACTATGAGAAACTCGCTTCCTGGAAGTTCGATGAATTCGACATCCAATCCGAGAGCCTGACCGACTGGGATCTTTATGAGATCCTGCGTTCGATTGTTACGGAGTCTTCCTGCGTTCTGGATCTCGGAACAGGCGGCGGCGAGAAGGTCATCGCCAACTACCCGGAATGCGCGAAGATCGTCGCCACGGATTACTCTCCCAAGATGATCGAGACTGCGAAGAAAAATCTTGAGATAAGCGGGCGAAAAGACATCACTTTCCGCGTGATGAATAATCTTGAGATGGATGTTGAAGATGAGCTTTTCGATGTAGTAGTAGCAAGGCACACCATAACGGATCCCGCGCAGATCTACCGGTGCCTCAAGCCCGGAGGAAGTTTGTTAATACGCGGCGTGGACAAGTACGATTGCTGGGAACTCAAGATGATCTTCGGCGGCGGTCAGGGCTTCAATGATCCGGTGCCCGTTTCCATCACCGATTACGAGAGTGTTATTCGTGCCGGATTCTCGGATGTAACTTTAGTTCCAATCTGCGAGCGCGACTATTTCAAGGACCGCGATGCATTCAAAGGATTCCTGTCCAAAGTCCCGATTCTCGAAGGCGAGCCGGATGATGCGTTGCTGGATGAATTTTTATCTCGCAATCCTGGAATAATCAGACTCCAAAGATGGTACTACGGCATAACGGCGCGCAAGCTTTGATTTGTGCCCCTCATTTCAGGTAATCAACAATCGGCTCAAGATATTTCTCATCAGAAATATCATAAGAGGTCGCTACCATCTCGGTCATGATCTTCTCTTCCTCGGTCGGATCCTTCTTTTTCTTGAGCGCTGATACAAACATCTTCATTGCGAGCCTCGACGGCGCATTCATCCTCTCATAGTTAAATCCACCCTGACAGTAGAACGCTTTGATGTATTCTCTTTGCTCTTGGTCAAGCAATTTATTAAGCATAACCTCGACGTCCGGGTTATCGTTCGGGCTTCCGCCCACGCAGTAAATTGCAAGCTTTTTGTCCTTCCAGGAAGCGGCTTT
>CAMJGB010000096.1 GCA_946405115.1 uncultured Clostridia bacterium
GACAGGGTATTCGGATAGTAAGTAAATCCATCGAACTGATCATAAAGCTGAGGGAGCTCCTCGAAGATGTAAGGTACAAAATAACCCGGAGCCTTATCGAGCATGATTACCATGACATTCTGACCCTCGGTTGAAAGAGGGATCCTCGGCATGCTCATCTCGGCAAGAGTGAGATTTTTCCTGTACGCCTTGTTGATCGGAACCATGTTGATAATGCTCATGGCAAGTGTAACAAGGGCGAACGTAAGAACGATCTCAGCACAGATCTTGGGAAACTTATGATTAAGAAATAAGAATACCGCGATCACAACGATGACGGCAGCGATGTTAATGAGCTTCTGTGACATCGTAAGCTGGAACGGGAAGAAATATACAAAGTTAATAGAGATGTCGCCCAAGTCGGTATCGAAGAACAGGTAGGATACCAGAGCAGCAGGGCACATAACCATCCATACCCTGCTTATGACAACTCTAATCTTCTCGTTAGCAAGTGCGAAGAATACTCCGCCCCATACGATGAAGAATCCTGCTGCAATAAGGAATGAATGAACGATATAGATAAGCGGGTTCTTAAGATTCGTGATGTTCATGAACTCATTCGGAGAGATCTTGACGACCGCAGAAGGAATGAGAAGACCTGAAAGGATCGACAGGAAAATACCGCTTATGATGAAGAGGTTACGGTCGAGCTTGCTGTACTTAAGCTTGGAGATGAAGTTCATGGAAGACTTGCTTCTGCCCTTGATGAGAATTGCAACAAGAGGAAGAACCAAAGCCACACAGATAACCGTAAGCCTTATTCTCCTTGAAAGATAAGGCGTGTAGTAGATTGTGTTGATGTAAACTGCACCAAGCGTGCCGATGATGGCGCAGAGCACGGAGAAAACAAATCCCGGCTTCTTAAGTTTATAGAAGATGTTCTTAACAAGTGAGAACAGGTTATTCAAAGTCCAGTAAAAGGCAAGGCCTGAAGGTGAGTTATAAAGAAGCACCAGGAAGATCATTGCCATACCGTAAAGCTGAACCTTGTTTCTTAAAGGCATTCCCTTGGTGTAGATGATTCCGGAAATGACATTGATAAGCGTCATTACGATAGGAAGCACGTTGATGGCAAAACCGCCAATGTTGAGCATATGGTCCGGAGATCCCAAGTCAGCGATGGGACCGAACTTCACTCCCTTCAAAAGCATAAGATTCGAAAGGAACTGATATGCTGCGATGAAGAAAGGAACCTGAAGAAGAAGTGATACCGAGCTTTTAAGCACAAATACGGGAGAATAATTATTCTCCTTGTAGTATGCCTGAAGCACCATCATCTTCTCGTCGCCCTTGAAGGCTTTCTTGATGCGCTCGATGCCGGGAGCAAGTTTCTTCTCTATGTCTCTTTCCTGCTTCTGAACGGCATCAGCACGGTTATAGAGAGGAAGTACAAGGAAGTTAACTATAAGGCTTAAGATTATGATAGCCCAACCGGGATTGCTTACGATTCTGTTGGTGATCGTAAACACAATCTCGAAGAAAAGTTCAAGCGGATATACAAGCAATGTGTATAAAGCGTTCATCGTTCTCCGTCGTACTCCCAGGATGATCTGCTAAAGATTCGGTTTCCGTCGAAAGCATACCAGTCGCCCGTGGCAAAAGCATATGCATCGGGACCCGCAATAGCATCCTCAACATTCCAGTCTTCCGAATCATATATTAGCATAGGCATATCTGTCTTGCCGTCCATGGTAAGGGAATTGCCCGTGAATGGGTTGACCGGATTCTCGATGACACCCAAAGTTGCAAGATAAGGAACGTCAGCATTGGTCATGAAGTCGCTGTTGACCGTAAAGCCCGTAGAGCCGAAGTCTTTGACCATGAGCAGACAGTTGAAGCTTTCCATGTTAACGTCACCGACCATTGTAAGACCTCCGAACATATCCGTTGTAGGTCCGTGGTCACTTACGATGATGATCCTCGTGTTATCCCATACTCCCTGTTCCCTTAAGTAATCGAAGTAGATACCGAGCTGGATATAGGAGGCTGCATTACACTGATAGTGGGCCATCGCAGAAGAAGTGTTCATTCGAAGCCTATAGCCGTAAGTTCTCATATTGAATCTGTCAGCATTAGCCTCGTCGAATGCCTGATTATCTACCACCTCTGCAGGAGCGTACTCGGGCTCTGAAAGCATCATGGTGTTATGAGGAGTAACGTTATTAATGTACATAAACGTGTTCTCGGAACCGTCGGAGATATCAGTTATGAGATCGAGATTCGTAAGAACCGTATAAGCATTCATGAACACCTGTGAAACACCCGTGGACTGATACTGGTTCTCCACAGTCTGAGGTGTTGTGAAATCTTCGTTCGAATCCACGGAACTAGAGAAACCGTAATCAGCCTGGTTGTAATTACCCTGGTTGTATACGCTCTGCTGCATGAACAGCGGACATGTCTTAAAGACACTGTAGCAGAAGAAGTTACGCTGCCACAAAGCTTCCTGCTGAGCAGAGAAGTCAGCATTAACATTAACGAATCTTCCCTTTGTGATGTAGGCATTGATTCCTTCATAGAGGTCGCCAGTGAACACGTTAAGGTTAGGAGTCCACTCGTATCCTGCAAACGGCGGGTCGCAGATGGTAACTTCATATCCGTTGTCTCTGAACAAGACAGGAAGAACGGACAACGCCTCGTCGTGCATATCAACAAGAGTCTGATCTGTGATTGTACATATTGCAGCGGGAGTATACTCGTAGCCTCCGAACAAAGCAGGAGCTGCAAACTTGGTATGGGAACCGAATGACAGCGTATTCGGATAGTAAGTAAATCCGTCGAACTGCTCGTAAAGCTCAGGCATCTCGTTAAAGATATAAGGCACAAGGTAACCCGGGGCACGGTCGAGCATGATGACCATGACATTCTGTCCGTCTCTGGAAAGCGGGATGCTGGCAAGCTCACTCATGCTTCCCATGGAAACACGGTTGAAAGCTCGTTCTATGTTATTCATGTTTATGATGCTTAAGGTTAGTGCCGCAGCGAAAAGCGCGAATGCCAAAATCTCGGATATCCTCTTAAATATCGTCATAATGAGCACGGCAGCAATGATTACGCAGAACACTGCGAATGCATTAAACAGCTGCTGCTTCGCGCCGAATGTGAAAGGCTCGTCATAGATAAGATCCGTAGAAAGGTTGCCGAGCTTTCTGCCGAAGAAAAGGTAAGTAACTGCAGCTGCAGGACAAGCACTCCACCAAAGTATGCTTAATATCGATCTTGTGTGGGGACGCGCAAGGCTGAAGAATATTCCGCCCCATACGAGGAAGAAACCTGCAGCAACAAGCATTGCAGTGATTACGTAATAGTTAGGTGATCTGTAGCTTACGATATCGATGAACTCAGAAGGCGATGTCTTAATGACATCGGAAGGAATAAGAAGTCCGAGCAATACGGTAAGGAATAATCCGCTTAAGATGAAGATATTCCTGTTGTGCTTCGAGTAATCGATCGTCTTAACGAACTTCATAAGATAAGATGGCTTCTTACCCTTGATGATGACCACTATAAGCGGAATGATCAATGCCACACCGAACATTGTAAGATGAAGCTGTCTTGCAGGATAAGGTGAGTCATAGATCGTATTAACGAACATAACGACAGCAGAACCTGCAATCGCAACCACGCAAGCGAGAGTGAATCCCGGACGCTTAAATCTGTAGAAGACATTCTTAAGCATCGAGAATACATTGTTTAAAGTCCAGTAGAATGCAAGTCCGGAAGGTGAATTATAAAGCAATACGAGGAAGATCAAAGCCATTCCGTAAAGCTGGATCTTGCTCTTAAGAGGCATTCCCTTTGTATAGAGATAACCTGAAATGAAGTTAATTACAGTCATTAATATAGGGAGCACATTTATGCCGATGCCAAACAAAACTATCATTTGGTCAGGTGCACCCAAGTCATGGATGGGGCCGAAGCCTACTCCTCGAAGGATCCTAAGTCCCGATAAGAATCTGTATGCTGCCATAAAGAAAGGAATCTGAAGGAGCAAAGATACGGAACCCTTAAGGACATAAAGAGGCGAGTAATTGTTCTGAGCGTAGTATGTATTTAGCATCATCATGCGCTCGTCGCCCTTGAAGGTCTTCTTTATGTGAGCGATGCCCGCCTCAAGAGACGCTTCAAGATCTCTTTCTTCCTTCTGTACTTCATCTGCTCTCTTATAAAGAGGCAGCACAAGGAAGTTAACCGCAAGGCTTAAGATAATGATCGCAAATCCCGGGTTTCCTACGATTCTGTTGGCAATGGTAAACACAACCTCAAAAAACAATTCAAGAGGTGTGATAAACAGGGTAAAGAGGATTGTCAGGAATGAAGGTATCACTTCTTCTCCTCTTCACTTAATTCGCCGAGCTTGGCAATGAGGTAATCACATACGGAAGAAGTGGCTCCGCCTATGTTCTTCCATGCAGTATTTCTTACCTCGCGTCTTGCAGACTCATACTTGGGATCGTTCATGCACTCATCGATCATGGCCTTGAGGTTGCCCTTATAATCGTCATTGATCTCCTTACCGACCTTAGGCAACACCTCGAATGTATAAGGTGTCTCATCAAGCCACCATGCATCGTAAGGGTCCTTTGAGAATCCTGCATTCGCATACATAACAGGTTTATCGAATACGAGCAGATAGTCGAAGATGACGCCGGAGAAGTCCGAGATCATGATATCTGCTCTGCTTAAGATATCGAAGTTATCGTTATCCTTATTCCACTCGAAGTCCTCGTTCTCGGGGTACTGCTTCATAAGCTTTTCGAGCATGGAAGCCTCGGAGGAGAACGACTGCGGGTGAGGTCTTACCACGATGTGGTAGCCTGTCTTGATGAGTTCATCAAGGAAGGGAGCGCCGTACTTTGTAAGTATTCCCGAAGGTCCCCATGAAGGTGCAAGAAGAACGAGCGGCTTGCCCGAAGCATTCTTGGTTACGGGGTGATTGTCGAGACGCTTCTTCATATCATCAAGATATGTAAGTCCCACGAGCTTGATTTCCTTCTCGGGGAGCTTACGCAAAGCCTCGAGCTTCCTTGTCTGTTCTACCTGATGGTCACCTGATAATAGAAGTGAGTCGTAATAGTCTGTTCCGAACATCCTGTAAAGGGAGATATTTCCCGGAGCGTGCAGGATGTGCACATAAAGGTTAACCGTCTTCGAGCGCTTCCACTGATATACATCAAGGCCCGGAGTCGTAGAAAGAACTATATATGCATTAAGGATATTAAGTCTTGAGAAAGCCTTGTTGCCTTCACCGATGAATTCAGCTGTTACAAACTTTGTATCCTTGGCATATTCCAAAGCAGGATCATCGGGAGATGCAGTGTAATACGATACCTTCTGCCCTCTCTTCTCGAGTTCCTCGCAGATTGGCTTAAATACATTCCAGTAACGCTTATGGTCGGAGAAGATAACTATGGGAAGCTTGTTCTTGTCAATCTTGGCTTTTTTACCGCCGGACAAGATAAACTTGATCTTTATAAGAGCAGTTCTGAGAAAAAACACAACGACACCGATAATACCTATCAGTATCGAAAAAAGCATACTACCCGTTCCGGGATCAATGTAAAGGCTCATATTGTTCTTTCTCCTCCCAAAATCGGTATTATATCACACACTAAGTCCATTTGTAGGAAACGCTCAAATCTCATGCTTTCTTGACGTTGATGTTTACCTGAAGCCAATTCCGAAGTTATGCCAAATGTTCTGATAGTCGGGAGACACCGAGATCTCGTTGATGACATCCTCTCTTGTGGCTCCGCTTTGAAGTTCATTGATCCAGTTAAGAAGCTCACCGCGGCTGCCGTTTCTTAAGAGCATCAGCCTGTAAACTGCCTCCATGAAAGCCGCATCACTCTGGTCAAATCCGCCGTTAAGGTAAACTTCCCAGATTACTGAATCCGGAGTTCTGTTGCCTCCGATCAAAGCCTGAGCCCAGGTTCTTACTTCCTCAATGTCCGGAAGTCTCATGTATGCCATTCTAAACATTCTTACAATGTAATCGGCCGTATCCCTGTAGAACGGATCATCGAGAACATCATCGTCATAAACGATCTCAAAGCTTATGTTCCGGGTTCCGTTAAAGTCTCCCTTACCTGTAATTACCATATGGGCAGTTCCGGGGATGTAATTATCCCAGTAGGAGACCTCATAATCTCTTCCCTCCTGAAGGACTATGCCGTCAAGTTCTACAGTAACACCTGAAAGCGTAACCGCAGAACCCGTATAGGAAGCCTCGGATGGAGCTGTGATAACTGCCCCCGCCAGGTCATTATTAGGATCTGTATTAATGCTTCTATAGTAATCAATATTCTCATCACCGATTCGAAGAAGCGATCCGTCGTCTTCACTGAAGTCTGTCTCAAGCTCAAGAACGCCATCATCATTCATTACAAGACCGAGTCCCGTCTCAACATTGAAGATCCTAAAGTAAGGTGTTCCTCTTACCGCCGTGATATTCCATGTATGAGCTTCAGTTGCCTGCTCGTAATTACCCATGTAGAGCATGCCGTCGATAACGCACAGTGTCTTGGTAACTCCGTAGGAATCCATGGTAATAAGATAGTTATCGCCGTCGGGTGTGATCGTAAAATCCGTAGGATCTGCATTTCCAAATCCGATCTTAAAATCTTCGAAGCCTTCCATCCTGGCTTCGATTCCGAGGATGCTCTCACCTCCATAGATCTCATAAGTTCCGGCTTCGACTGCAGCTGCAAGGTTAAGCGCCTTGAGAACAACAAGAACGAACACTGCTGATACGGCAGCCGTATATACGAAGTAAGATAACATCTTCTTAATAAGCTTGTCCTTGGAATAGAGGACCATTACTCCGCATAAAGTTACGAGGATGATCGTACTTACAATGAACAGTCCTGTTAGATTAATGAATCCGTATGAGCTATGGCCCATGAACGAATACTCTCTTATATATCCTTTATAAGCACATAAAAAAGTCGCACACAAAGTGCATGCGCTTATGGAGAATGTCGTTAACCCCGCAAGCTTATAGTCAGTACTTAACACGAGCATTATAAGAAGAGCCGCATCCAACAGATAAGTGCAGCCGGTTTCCATCAGCACAACAAGTCCCAATGCCGCTATGAAGGGGACAACAAACTTCTTGATGGTCTGAAGCTTTTCGCTTTTGTTAAAGATAATTCCGAGTATGGAGGTCAATGCCGCAGCAAGTCTTGCGTATCCTCCGAACTCTGTCGGAAGCGAATCAAATATGGGAGTCAAAGGACGTATGAGTTCGACTATAAGCAGCACCAAAGCCGGAACGACCAAAACATCGTACCAGT
>CAMJGB010000097.1 GCA_946405115.1 uncultured Clostridia bacterium
TAGATTTGTACGAACGCCTGCAGGAGAAGGAGGAAACTCAAAATGGATTTGGTAAAAGTTATCGAGAGCGAGAACGTAAAGAATACATATCCTGAAGTTGAGATTGGTGATTATGTTAAGGCATATCTCAAGATCAAGGAGGGTACTCGCGAGCGTATACAGATCTTCGAAGGTTATGTTATTGCCAGAAAGGGCGGCGGACTTTCCGAGACTATCACAATCCGTCGTATCTCATACGGCGTAGGCGTAGAGCGTATTTTACCTGTTAACTCACCTAAGATCGAGAAGATCGAGGTTATGCGTAAGGGTAAGGTTAGAAGAGCTAAGCTCTATTACCTCAGAGGCAGACAGGGTAAGGCTGCTCGTATTCAGGAGAAGCTCTGATCCTAAAGTTTCTTATGACTTTGAATTTAAGACATCGCACATCGCGGTGTCTTATTTTTATGTTATGATATCCACATGGCACAAGATATTAACTGGTTTCCGGGCCACATGCGCAAGGCCCTTAATGACACAAAAGACAAACTTAAACTTGTAGATCTGGTTTATGAGACATGCGATGCGAGAATTCCTTTCTCGAGCCGTAATCCGGAATTATCCAAGATAATCGGAGATAAGAAGAGAATCCTTATTCTTAATAAGTCCGATCTTGCAGACCCCAATCTTACTGACGAATGGATTAAGTACCATAAAGCTAACGGCTTGCCTGCCGTATCACTTGAGGCTGTTGACCGTAAAAGCATAGGTAAGCTTACGGACCTTACGATGGAACTAATGAAGGAGACTTTAGAGAAGGCTTCAGCAAAGGGCAGAACTGGAAGACCTATCAGAGTAATGGTAGTAGGTGTTCCTAATACGGGTAAATCAACTCTAATTAATTCTCTTGCAGGAAAGAAGGCTGCCGTAACAGGTGACAAGCCAGGTGTAACCCGTCAGCCTAAGTGGATTCCCACAGGCGGAAGACTCGAACTTATGGATATGCCGGGAGTACTCTGGCCTAAGCTTGGAAGCAGAAAGTCTCAGGTTATACTTGCTGCAACCGGTGCCGTAAAGGCTGAGGTTACAGACGTCGTTGAAGTTGCATACGATGCTTCCAATCTTCTTTGGGAGATGTATCCTTCTTTAATGTCTGATCGTTACGGTGAGTTTGAAGAGGGAATCGATCCTTATGACAGATTCCAGAAGATGGCCAGGAGCAAAGGCTGTCTTATGAGCGGCGGAAGAATTGATGAGGACAGATTCTCTAGACTGTTCCTCGATGATTTAAGAAGCGGAAGGATTGGAAGGATCACTTTCGAGAAAGCGCAGAAGGATTAATGGCAAGACTTACACAAGAGCAGCTTATAGAAAAGTACGAGAATCTTTCAAAATATGAGAACCAGTATCTGTCTGAAGGCAATACTGTTATAGCAGGAATTGATGAAGCGGGCAGAGGACCTTTGGCAGGTCCCGTTGTTGCTGCCGCTTGCATTCTTGATCCTAATACAAAGATCTTGGGCCTTGATGATTCCAAGAAGCTTTCTGCGAAGAAGAGAGATGCGCTTTTCGATGAGATTAAGGAAAAAGCTTTGTGTTACGAGATCTGCCGTATCGAAGCAGATGTTATAGATGACATCAACATTCTCGAAGCAACGAAGACTGCCATGAGAAACTGCGTAAAAGGTTTGGAAGCAAAGGGGTATAAGCCTCAGGTTTTGCTTATTGATGCAGTTAAGCTTGAAGGTACTGATGTTCCCGTAATTGTTCCGATCATTAAAGGCGATGCGAATTCCAATTCCATTGCAGCTGCTTCAATTCTTGCAAAAGTAACCAGGGACAGAATAATGGCTGAATATGACAAAGTTTATCCAGGTTACGGATTCGCAGGACATAAGGGATATGGTACTGCTGCGCACTATAAAGCGATTCGGGAACTTGGAATGTGCCCGATTCACAGAAGATCATTTCTTAAAGTTATTCACTGAGAGGTTTGCTTAAGGGATCAAGATTATTCGTAAGGCGTCTTTTGAAGAATCTTTCTGAGAGAGCCTTATCGAAAAGATCGCCCTGGAAATATCTGCAGCCATAGACTGCACACTTATTAACTACGTCATCGCTGTCAGGATCAGTGCAGACTACTTCATAACCAAGCTTATGCGCAAGTGTGATCAAAGACTCGATGATGATATTGTCTCTGGGTGATGTTGAGTTTATAAGATCAGGGGAGATTTTAAGATACTGATAATTGAAGTCACTGAGCATTGTGACAGAAGTTGTGCTCTTACCGTAGTCAGCAATGCAAATACGGATTCCGGCCTTATTAAACTTCTGAGCAGCCACCTTCATCTCATCGTAATGACCGTGGAAGCTTGTCTCATCAAATTCCAATATGATCAATTCTCTCGAGATGTTTGCTCTGTCTACGCTTCTTAACAGATTATCGGCAAATGCAGTATTGAAATAATCGAATGAAGAGATGTGGATAGTAATGGGCAAGACAGCAATGCCTTCGTCCTCCCACGACTTGATGAGCTCACAGGTCTTCCTGAAGAGGAAATCATCCATGTCTCTTAAAATGTTGCTGTTGCCTGTAGTTGAAGTTACAAGAGAATAGGGATCGACAAGTCTGCCGTCCTTCCTCCAACGCAAAACAGCTTCAGCACCGCATATCTCAAGATTGCCGGATTCCTCATCTCTGATGAAAACGGGCTTGAAATATACGAGGAACTGATTTGACTTCAATCCGTGAGTAATCTCTGAAAGATAGATGAAAGACTTGTTTCCGTTAGGGCTTCCGTCACCGTTGATATAGTAGATGTCAGGGTTATCGGGAAGTCTTGAATAGACAAGAGCATTCTCAGCAAGGTGGATAATGTCAGAACTCTTTCTTACGTTAGAAGCGAGACTTACAACACCTGCTCTTATGTTTACACTGTATTCAACGATATCTCCGTTAAGCTCGACACTTACTTCAGAGTTGTTCATTGAATTCAATATGCCTTCTACGTTTGAAGTTAAGACAACCATTATAAAGCTGTCAGATGATAATCTTGATATCAATTCATAATTAGTGGAATCAAACAAGTCGAGACTGTCCTGTGCGAAGTCTCTGATGATTCTGTCAGTAATATCGGAACCGAAGATTCTGTTAATTGCTCCGCAGTTCTTTATGTTAACGCAGGCAACAGAATAATTCTCAGTGTTACCGGTCTCGAGTAGTTTATCAAGATAGTTAAGGAAGAACGTTACGTTGGTAAGCTGGGTGAGAGAATCATAGTACTTGGCATTCTCATATGCCTTAACCAGATTCTTAACACAAATACCGGACATAACTGTCTCACCGAATAACTGAATATTGTAATTATCTTCAGAGGAAAGAGGCTCGGCATCAACGAATCTTATGACCTTGAGCATTATAAGCCTGTCATTGCTGGCAACTCTTGTAAAAACAAACTCTTCGCCTAACGTAGCATTCTCTGAATCATAGATAACAGAGGATTCAATGCTTACTTCATTAAAGAATATTCTGTAAGAGATTTTACTTATACCGAGTATCTGCGCAAAAAGATCGACAATGTCATTGCCTGAGAACTTGCTGTCAAAATCCTGACAGACTTTTATGAGTTCCAAAATGTCATTTACTCCGAGCGCCATCGACTCCATTTTATATTCTCAAATGCGCTGATTCAAGATGATTACAGACAATGTTGCATATTTTTTTTCTTTTAAGTAAAATATCGTGAAGTTTAAATATTAATCTAAGGAGAAATTTATGATCAGCGCAGGCGATTTTAGAAATGGACTTTGCTTCGAGATGGATAATCAGGTTTATCAGGTTGTTGAGTTCCAGCATGTTAAGCCCGGTAAGGGAGCAGCGTTCGTTAGAACTAAGTATAAGAACGTTAAGACAGGTTCTGTAGTTGAAAGATCTTTCAACCCTAACGAGAAGTTCGAAGAGGCTCATCTCGACAGAAGAGATATGCAGTACCTCTACAACGACGGCGAGCTTTACTACTTCATGGATCAGGAGACATACGATCAGATGCCTATCCATGCAACACCTATCGGTGATGCAATCAAGTTCCTCAAGGAGGAGATGATCTGTAAGGTTCTTTCTTACAAGGGTGAAGTCTTCTCAGTTGAGCTTCCTATCACAGTTGAGCTTGTTATCACAGAGTGCGAGCCCGGTGTAAGAGGCGATACAACAAACAATGCTAACAAGTATGCTACTTTGGAGACAGGTGCTGTTGTTAAGGTTCCTTTGTTCGTTAACCAGGGCGAGACAATCAGAGTAGATACAAGAACAGGTGAATACCTCGAGCGTGCATAATCAGCACGTTTCCTTTGAAGGTTAATGAGTTTTAATTCAAACATTGAATCTATTAAAGGCGATCGATCGATGACGCAGGGCTTCGTGGCGCAATACGCCGCAGAAGCCGCGCTTCAGATCGAGGGTGTCTGTGAACTTAAACCTTCATTTGCTGTTGCACTTAAGGAGAAATCCGGTGTTGTTCACGAAGGTAAGGGCGTTCGAGTTGTATTCGGTGATTCCGGCAAGGAGAACGTTTCCATTACAGTTTATCCTGTAATCTATTACGGTATGGTTATACCTGAGGTTGCATGGTCGATTCAGGAGAAGGTAAAAAGAGACGTTGAGCTTTATACCGGTCTTGATGTTGAATCTGTAGATGTTTATGTCTGCGGTGTTCGTGAGAGAAGTGAGGACCAAAGGAGACAAGAGATAACATGAATGGCTTAATGAGAGTCCTGCTTTTTATATATTCTGTATTTCTGGCACTTTTATCGATCATCCTTCTTTTCGCAGTAATCGATGACGGTATCTTTGCAGATCTCCTTTCACCTTTGTCTTCAATCGTAACTAATCCTGTTACAAGATATGCTTATGTAGGCGTTCTGTTGGTTGTACTTATTTCATGTATCCTCAGCATCTTCGGTGTTATTTCGATCGGAAGAGCCTACAGAACCAAGCTTAGAAAGACAGATATCGGTACTGTAGATATCGGAGCTGATGCTCTCGAGTCTATCGCTAAGAATGCAGCCATGTCTGCACAGGCCGGTATTAAGACTGTTAAGGCAAGAGTTATGTCTGCCAAGAACGGAGCCATCAGCGTTAACATCAACGCTATCCTTTATTCCAACGTTGAGATTCCTTCATCCATGTCAAAGGTACAGGAGAGAATCAAGAAGGATATCGAGCGTTATACCGGAATTATCGTAGAAGAAGTTAAGGTTAGAGTTACGAGAGTCGAGCCTGCAGCGGCAAGAGTCGAAGGACGATAAACCATGGAACGTCTGCTTTCCAGAATCTTCGAGAAACTTAAGAATACAAAGGCGGGCGCATTGGTCGCCTTTATGTTCTTTATTATTGCAGTTTTGATTTGCATATTCGGTTTCTGGAAGACTTTGTTTATCGTAATATTCACAATAGTTGGATTTATCGTCGGATCATTTGTATTTGGCGATGAGAGCAGATTTAAGAAATTTCTTGACAGAATACTGCCTCCCGGGAGAGTAAGATGAGTAGAATAGACGCGCGTGAAGCGGTTGTATTTTTTATTTATCAGTTCGATTTCAGAGCTGAGACCATTGATGAGCAGATCGATATCTATCTTAAGGATAAGGAAGATCTGAATGATGACATCGAATATTTCAAGTCTACTGTTAAGGGAGTAATCAGCAATAGAGATGCTCTTGATGAGAGCATTACCAAGTTCCTTAAGAACTGGTCATTAGACAGAATTCCCAAGCTCGATAAGGCTATCCTTGAGACTGCTGTCTATGAGATCTCATTTAATGATGATATTCCCACCAGTGTTGCTATTAACGAAGCTGTCAGACTTGCCAAGAAGTATGGCACTGACGATTCTTATTCGTATATCAACGGAGTCCTTTCAAGCTACGAGAAGAGCCTCTGAGGACTTTTATGCATACCTTCGCATCGGTAACAGAACTTAATTCATACGCGGGGCAGGTCTTAACAGCCGAGCCCCGTTTGTCGAGTATGGAAGTTGCCGGCGAGATTTCAGGTTTTAAAGTTTATTCAAGCGGACATGCATATTTCACGTTAAAGGACAGCGAGTCTGAGATTCAGGCCGTTATGTTTTCGTCCAAGCTTGATACAGTAACGTTCCGTCCCAAGGATGGTGATAAGGTTACCGTCTCAGGTTCCTGCTCCATTTATAAGCAGAAGGGCAGATTCCAGATTTTATGTAATACCATGCGTCTTGCCGGCGCGGGCTCATTAAAGGCTCAGCTTAAGGCTTTATACGATAAGCTTGAGAAAGAGGGCTTGTTTGATCCCGCCCACAAGAAGAGACTGCCTGTAAAGCCTTCAAGAATCGGTATCATCAGTTCACCCACAGGCGCTGTTATACACGACATGCTCGTTAAGCTTAATGAGCGCAATCCTTACTTTGATGCAGTGCTTTATCCAGCTGCCGTTCAGGGAGAGAACTGCCCCGGTGAAGTCATTGAAGGCATAGATTACTTCGAGGCAAGAAACAACGTCGACGTAATCATAATCGCAAGAGGCGGCGGCTCTATCGAGGACCTGTGGGGCTTTAACAATGAAGCACTTGTAAGAAGAGTTTACGACTGCCAAATTCCGGTTATCTCTGCAATCGGTCACGAGGTTGACGTAACATTGCTTGACTGGGTTGCTGACAAAAGATCGCCTACACCTACTGCAGCTGCCGAGGATGTCATCAAGACTTACGAGGAGCTTTCTAATTCCATACAAGTCCTGCGCGAAAAGCTTTACACCAACATGCAAAGCGTACTCGCAAGAAAGAGAGCTTCTCTTGATGCATTAAGATCCAACAAGGCTTTATATACTCCTGAACTTGTAGTTCAGATCAAGCGCAAGGAATTGGACCGCATCATCGAGATGCTTAAGCAGAAGAAATCCGATATGCTCGACAGCAAGAAAAGAGAGCTTACAGGCTATATCGATAAGCTTGCACTGTTAGGACCTCACAATGTATTAAGAAGAGGATATTCATATGTAACTTTAGACGACGGTACGCCTGCGGTATCAGCTAAGTCGGTTGCAAAAGATTCTAAGATCAAAGTTATATTCAACGACGGTAATGCTGAAGCCGTTGTAACCAATGTTAATTTGGAGGATAAGTAAATGGCTGAAGAGATTATCTATGAGGATGCAGTAAAGGAATTAAACGAGATAGTAAATAAGCTTGGTGCAGGTAATG
>CAMJGB010000098.1 GCA_946405115.1 uncultured Clostridia bacterium
CCGGCTTCGAGGAGCAGGTTGCAGGTCACAGCATCGGTGAGGAGTTCGCTATCGAGGTTACATTCCCTGAGGAGTACCACGCTGAGGAGCTCAAGGGTGCAGCTGCTACATTTAACGTAAAGATCCACAACATCAAGGAAGAGAAGATCCCTGAGCTTGATGATGAGTTCGTTAAGGACGTTTCTGAGTTCGATACTCTTGATGAGCTCAAGGCTGATATCAGAAAGAACCAGGAAGAGGCTGCTGAGAACGAGGCTAAGAACGCTTTCATCAATTCTGTTGTAAGTGTTGTTGCTGACAATGCAGAAATCGAGATCCCTGACGTAATGATCGATAACGAAGTTGAGAACATGGCTGACGAGCAGGCTTCCAGAATGAGCCAGCAGGGTATCGGCCTTGATATGTATCTCCAGTACACAGGCCAGTCCATGGAGGACTTCAAGTCCGGTCTTAAGCCTATGGCTCTCATCAGAGTTAAGAGCAATCTCGTTATCGAGGCAGTTGCTAAGGAGCTCAAGATGGAGGCTACAGCTGAAGAGTACGAGAAGGAACTCGAGGATATGGCTAAGGCTTACCAGACAGATGTTGAGAACCTCAAGAAGGCATTCGGTGAGGAGAATCCTTACATCAAGGAGTCCATCATCAGCAGAAAGACTGTTGAGTACCTCGCTGACAAGGCTGTTAAGACAGAGCCTAAGGAAGAGGAGAAGGCTGAGGAGAAGAGCGAGGAGTAATATCCTTGCTGCGAAAGTCCGCTCGGATTATTACTACGCGCTATACCGCCGTTTCGTAAGGAACGGCGGTTTTTGTAACTTAACTAATATTTTTATATTAATAGGTAATGTGATAAACTAAATTGTTTAAACATAACATTTTGAGGGGTGTTAGATGGCAAACATGAGATACGATGGTGGAAACGGAGCTAACGGCGGAGAGATCTTAAGCTGTTCTTTCTGCGGTAAGTCCGAGTATGACGTACCTAGACTGTTTTCCGGTGTAAACTGCTATATCTGCATTGATTGTATTAGAACTGCCTACGGTATCATCTCCGAAGAGGAGAAGGTGAGGAAGAAGAAGAGACTTAAGTCTACTAAGCCCAACAAGCTTATTACACCTCACGATATCAAGGATCGTCTTGACCAGTATGTTATAGGTCAGGATGATGCCAAGATCGCACTTTCCGTAGCTGTTTATAACCACTACAAGAGAGTTTATGCTGACTTAAGTGATGACGATACCGAGCTTCAGAAGAGCAACATCATGCTCTTAGGACCTACAGGTTCCGGTAAGACTCTCCTTGCTCAGACGCTCGCGAGAATCCTTGATGTTCCTTTTGCAGTAGCAGATGCTACATCACTTACTGAAGCAGGTTACGTCGGTGAGGACGTTGAGAACATACTCCTCAAGCTTATTATGGCAGCCGATTACGATATCGAGCGTGCTCAGACAGGTATCATCTACATCGATGAGATTGATAAGATAACTAAGAAGTCTGAGAACGTTTCCATTACAAGAGACGTATCCGGTGAGGGCGTTCAGCAGGCTCTCCTCAAGATCCTTGAGGGAACTGTTGCAAGTGTTCCTCCCAAGGGCGGAAGAAAGCATCCTAACGAGGAGTGCTATTCTATTGATACAACGAACATCCTCTTCATCTGCGGCGGTGCATTTGACGGTCTCGATGAGATCATCGCACAAAGAGTAGCAGAGAAGCAGTACGGCTTCGGCGCTGAGGTTCAGTCCAAGAAGGATATGCACAGCGGTCTGTTCTACAATCAGGTACAGCCTATGGACCTTGTTAAGTACGGACTTATCCCTGAGTTTATCGGAAGAATCCCTGTAACTGTTGCTCTTAACAAGCTTATGGCCGAGGATCTCGTTCACGTTCTTACAGAGCCCAAGAATGCTATCGTTAAGCAGTACAAGAAGATGCTTAAGCTTGATGATGTTGAACTCGAGTTCACGGATGATGCCGTTTATGCAATTGCCAATAAGGCTATTGAGCAGAAGACCGGTGCAAGAGGACTTCGTTCAATCATTGAGAATACAATGCAGGGCGTTATGTACAACATCCCTTCACAGAAGGATGTTTCCAAGTGCATTATCGATGCTGCCTGCATCACAGAGGGAAGAGAACCCACACTCATCTTTAAGAAGAAATCTGTTGAGAAGAGTAATAGTGCAACCGCGACAGACAACCGTCTCGGCGTAGGTTAACAGTAAGGAGGTAAGATCATGCCCGCAATGTACAACATCTGTCTGGATATCGGTGGAACAAAGATCCTTGGTGCTATTTTTGATTCCAAGAAGAATATTGTCTATCGCATTAAGAAGAAGACAAAGGCTGACGGTGACGCTACACAGAATGTAGAAGAGACCATCATCTCCGTAGTTGATGAGTTGATCGGCGGATTCGGAATCAAGAGATCCCAGATCAAGGCAATCGCTGCAGGTGCTCCCGGAGTTATCGACCAGCAGAACGGCATTGTTCTTACATCACCTAATCTTCCCTGGAAGAACTACGATATCAGAAAGCCTATCGAGAAGAAGTTCGGTGCTCCGTTCTTTATCGGCAACGACGTAAATGTCGGCGTTCTCGGTGAGTATAAGTATGGTGTTGCCAAGGGCAAGAAGAACGTAGTAGGTCTTTTTGTCGGTACAGGAATGGGCGGAGGCCTCATCCTCGACGGTAAGCTTTATACAGGACATAAGTTTAAGGGTGCTGAGTATGGTCACATGATCCTCGATCCCGAGGGACCCAAGTGCAATTGCGGTCAGAGAGGATGTCTCGAAGCCTTTTCGAGCAAGCAGGGCATGAGCGACTATATCAGAACTCAGTCTGCTAGAGGACGCGAGTCCATGATGGCAGAGGCCGTTACTGATGGTGTGTTCAAGAGCAAGATCCTTAAGAAGAGCCTTGCTGCGAAGGACCCGGTGGCAGTTGAAGCAGTAGATCGTGCATGTCACTATCTCGCAATCGCTTCCGGAAACCTCGTTAACACATTCAGCCCTGAGATGGTAGTATACGGCGGCGGCGTAATCGAAGCCTGCGGTGATTACTTCCTTGAGAAGATCCTCTCCGAAGTAGACAGATACTGCATGCCTTCGATCAGAGAAACAGTTGAGTTCAAGACAGCGGGCTTGGGAGACGATTCCATCCTCTACGGCGCGCTCTCGATGATAACAGATAAATAATTTAAGGAAAGAAGAAGTAAGAACACATGGCGAGAATTGATTCAGTAAACAAGGTTTTCGATCCCCAGGAGGCGGAACCCAGACTTTACAATGAATGGAAGGACAAGGGCTATTTTAAGCCGGACAACACAGAGGGCAAGGAGACTTTCTCCATCGTAATGCCTCCCCCGAACATCACGGGACAGCTTCACATGGGACATGCTCTTGATAATACCCTTCAGGATATTCTCGTAAGATATAAGAGAATGAAAGGTTACTCGACACTTTGGGTGCCGGGTACTGACCACGCTTCCATCGCTACAGAAGCTAAGATCGTTGAGCAGATGAGAAAGGAAGGCATCTTCAAGGAAGATCTCGGAAGAGACGGATTCCTCGAGCGTGCCTGGGAATGGAAGAAGAAGTACGGCGGAAGAATCGTAGAGCAGCTTAAGAAGATCGGTTCCTCATGTGACTGGGATCACGAGCGTTTCACAATGGACGAGGGCTGTTCCGAGGCCGTTAAGGAAGTATTCGTTAAGTACTACAACCAGGGCTATATCTACAGAGGTGAGAGAATCATCAACTGGTGTCCTCACTGCCTTACATCTATCTCAAATGCAGAGGTAGAGTACGAAGATCAGGCAGGTCACTTCTGGCATCTTAAGTATCCTTTCGAGGACGGTACAGGCTACATTGAACTTGCTACAACAAGACCTGAGACATTGCTCGGTGATACAGCCGTTGCAGTTAACCCCAAGGATGAGCGTTATAAGGATGTTATCGGCAAGATGCTTGTTCTCCCTCTCGTAGGAAGAAAGATCCCTGTAATCGCTGACGATTATGTTGATATCGAATTCGGTACGGGTGCCGTTAAGATCACACCTGCACATGATCCTAACGACTTTGAAGTAGGAAGACGTCATAACCTCGAGGTTATCACGGTTCTTACTGAAGATGCTAAGGTTACTGAGGATTATCCCAAGTACGCAGGCATGGATCGTTACGAGGCTCGTAAGGCTATCGTCAAGGATCTTGAAGAGGGCGGATTCCTCTTGAGTACAGAGGATCACAGCCACAATGTAGGTACATGCTACAGATGCGGCACTACAATCGAGCCCCGTGTATCTTTACAGTGGTTCGTTAAGATGGAAGAGCTTGCTAAGCCTGCTATCGAGGCTGTTAAGACAGGCAAGACAAGATTCGTTCCTCAGAGATTTGAGAAGAATTACTTCAACTGGATGAATGATATCCGTGACTGGTGTATCTCAAGACAGCTTTGGTGGGGTCACAGAATCCCTGCATTCTACTGCGATGACTGCGGTGAAGTTGTTGTAACTAAGGATGAGACAGCAGTTTGCCCTAAGTGCGGCAAGCCCATGCGTCAGGATCCCGATACACTTGATACATGGTTCTCTTCAGCTTTGTGGCCTTTCTCCACATTGGGCTGGCCCGAGAAGACTGAAGACCTCAAGAGATTCTATCCTACAGATACTCTCGTTACAGGTTACGACATCATCACTTTCTGGGTATCCAGAATGATGGTAGCAGGCTGTGCTCATATGGATGAGGTTCCTTTCAAGGATGTTCTTATCCACGGTCTTGTAAGAGACTCACAGGGAAGAAAGATGAGTAAGTCTTTGGGTAACGGTATCGATCCTCTCGAGATCATCGAGAAGTACGGCGCTGATGCATTGAGATTCGCTCTCGTAACAGGTAATGCTCCCGGAAACGATCAGAGATTCCAGGAAGACAAGATCGAGATGGGAAGAAACTTCTCCAACAAGGTTTGGAACGCCATGAGATTCGTTCTCATGAACTGCGGCGACGACCTCTCCTATGAGAACGTTGATCCTTCCAAATACACACTTGAAGATAAGTGGATCCTCACAGGTCTTAACAGACTCGTTTCCGAGGTTACTGTTAACTACGATAATTACGATTACGGTGTAGCTTTGCAGAAGATCGTTGACTTCATCTGGGAGTCTTACTGCGACTGGTACATCGAGATTGCAAAGAGTCGTCTGTTCGACGAGAACTGCCCCACAAGAAACGAGGCACTCTACCTTCTCAACAATGTGCTCGGAAGCCTCATGAAGCTTTTGCACCCTGTAATGCCTTTCCTTACTGAAGAGGTATACAGAAATCTCGTTATCGATGAGAAGGCTGATTCCATCATGATCACGGATTGGCCCGATGCATCCAAGATCCCTTCTTATCCCGAGGATGAGAAGATGATGTCCACGCTCATGGGTGCGATCAGATCCATGCGTAACATCAGAGCTGAAATGAACGTAGCTCCTTCTCGAAAAGCACACATCATCGTGGTAACAGCTTCTGACGAAGTTGCCGATATGTTTAACAACGGTATCGCATTCCTTGAAAGACTCGCTTCCGTAGGTTCTATTGAGATCAGAAAGGACAAGAGCGGTATCCCTTCAACAGCTGTAGCAGCGCTTTTCGAAGGCGGAGAAATCTACATGCCTTTGGAGGATCTTATCGACATCAGTAAGGAGCTCGAGAGACTTTCCAAGGAGAAGGAGAAGCTCGACGGCGAGATTAAGAGACTTTCCGGCAAGCTTTCCAACGAGAACTTTACTGCTAAGGCTCCTGCACAGGTAGTTGATGCTGAGAGAGCTAAGCTTGCAAAGTACGAAGAGATGCAGAAGAACATCACAGAGAGAATCGAGACATTATCTAATCTCTAATTAAGATATATCCAAGGAGGATTTTTGAAATGGGAACAGGTTTTGAGAACAACAGCTTGATTGAGAAGCTCCCTAAGGAAGGTGTACACTGCTTTCCTGCTAACGAGAGCCAGATCAAGAACAGAAGAATCATCACAGTAATCCTGATGGTTGCATTTATTGCATTGGCTTGTGTGTTCATGCTTATTCAGAATAAGCAGATCATCATCGCTGCTGTCTGTGGAGTCGGTTTCCTTATCAGCCTTCTCGTATTCATCCAGACATTCCTTATCGCTAAGTTCCGTGTAGCTATCGATTACAACGAGAAGAAGCTCGTTCTCCGCTACAGATTCAGCCTTATCGACATTCCTTTCGATACATTTGATGCAAGAGAGGGTGAGCCTGACAAGGCAGAGGAGATGCTCAACAACGCTGTTAACAAGGGTTCTGTAACAGAGTACCTCGTTCTTGATAACGTTTTTGATGAGGCTTGCTATCAGACATCTTCCAAGGATCTTGCAAGCAAGGAAGACTTCAGCCAGCTTAAGAAGGAAGCTCTTGCTATCGCTGATGCATATGGTGCAAGAAACAGCGAGGATGCCATCAAGCCCAACACAGACGGCAGAGGCAACAAGGATATCGGACCTACGGATCTTAATGATGATGACATCGGAGCCATAGTTGACGAGGTTACTGAGGAACACAAGGATGGCAAGTAATTACTGATAATTACATAGATGATTTTTATTCCAGCTTAAAACATCAAATGCCGGCCGTTAAGGTCGGCATTTTTGCTAAAAACGTGCATTTTCTGTGTTGATTTACGATTGGAAACGGGTAAGATTAGTTACGGTTAACAATTATTTATGGAGGACATATATATGGCATTAGTTTCTGCTACAGAAATGATCAACAAGGCTCACGAGGGCCACTACGCAATTCCTGCGTTCAACACAAACAACCTCGAGTGGACACAGTGCATCTTGAGAGCTGTTCAGGAGACAAACACTCCTGTTATGATCCAGACATCCGAGAGTGCTGCAAAGTACATGGGCGGATACAAGGTTGTTGTTGATATGGTTAACGACCTTATCGATTCTATGGGTATCACAGTTCCCGTTGCTCTTCACCTTGACCACGGTACATACGAGGGTGCTAAGGCTTGCATCGAGGCTGGTTACTCTTCCGTAATGTTCGACGGTTCTCATTTCCCTATCGAGGAGAACATCGCTAAGTCCAAGGAGATCATCGAGCTCGCACACGCTAAGGGCGTTTCCGTAGAGTGCGAAGTTGGTGGTATCGG
>CAMJGB010000099.1 GCA_946405115.1 uncultured Clostridia bacterium
GTAGTAAACGAACCAATTGCCTGAGCGGGATATGAACCCTCGGCCGTCATGTCGATGCCTTCCTGCATGAGGAACCAGAGTGCCGTATCGCCTCCAACGTCGTACCAGACCTTAACGGCGATGGTGTTCTTGGACGTCGCGACGGCTCGTCTTATGGTCATCGGTCCCGCGTAGGAACGGTCAGCGTTCAAAGGCCATGCAGCCGCAGGATTATTGGGATCCAAGTGACTCTCTTCATCTACGTAGATCATGGACGGAACGATGATTCCAAGCTCTATCGCAGGAGCATAGTCAATAATAGGTTTAATAGAGGAACCGGTCGACCTGTAAGCCTGGGTCGCGCGGTTAAGTACCATGTTGCCTGGCTTCGGCCCGTATCCTCCCTGCATGCCCGCGATGGCTCCGGTCTGGACATTAATTATTACCATTCCGGCCTGCGGTTTCTCCGGGTAGTCGACGAGCAGTGTCGGGTCTTGCTGGAACAAATCTCGCGTCGAGAACGCCTCATCAAGGACCGCCTGAACGTCAGGCTCTAATGTTGTATATATATGATAGCCTCTGTTATAAACGATGGTCGCAGCAAGGTCGACAGAGATGTTTCGTGCCGTAGCGACGTCGTTAATAACCTCCGAGATAGCATACTCAGTAAAATAAGAATTAATATCATTAGAAGACTGTGTCTCATTCGAGCGGAAAAGAAGCTCTGTATTAAGAGCATTCTGGTACTCTTCCTCCGTGATGTAGCCAAGCTCGTACATCTTGGAAAGAACGATACGCTGTCTTCTTAAAGCATTACGTCTTCCGGACTCTCTTAAAGGATTGTAATAAGAAGGGCTCTTAGGAAGGCCAGCGAGAAAAGCACACTCTGCAAGATTAAGCTCGGAAGCATTCTTACCGAAGTAGTTCTGGGCTGCAGCCTGAACTCCAACGTAGTTGTTGCCCATGGGAGCAAGGTTAAGGTAAAGCTCCATGATCTCGTCCTTGGACAATTCCTGCTCGAGATTCATAGCGGAGAACCACTCCTGGATCTTTCTTGATGTGGAGTGCTGGTCGTTACCGGAGATAAGCTTTACGGTCTGCTGTGTGATTGTGGAACCGCCGTGTGTAGCGGAACCGCCGTTAGCAAGCGCTGAAAGAACGGCACTTCCGATTCTTCTGATATCGATACCAGAGTGCTCGTAGAATCTCTCATCCTCAATACTGATAACAGCTTCTTCTAAATAAGTATTACGTATCTCACTGATAGGTACATAGATTCTGTCTACGTTCTGGCTTCCCGTAAGTCTTGCGATTACGTTGCCCTGGCTGTCGTAAACAAATGAAGTCTGCACCTCATCAGTCTGTGTAATGTCTGCGATGGAAAGGGGCTTTGTCATGGAAACATAGCCCAGAAGCATTCCTGCACCGAAGCCTCCGAATCCGAATACTACGCAGAGGATTGCTACCAGTGCGATCTTAAATACGGATGCTACGAAAGATATGATCTCGTGCTTAAGACTTCTGTTAAAACCCGATACTGTGGGCTTTCCCTTAAGAATACGGCGAAGCTCATCAGCGAGCGCACTGTTCTCAGGCGCTACGGGACTTGTATTTCTTCTGTTAACGGGCTGTCGTGCCGCGTTGTTGTTACTGTTAGCTGGTTTCATAGTTCTATATTTTACCATAGTCAATAAATTTGTTCATAAAACAACACCACTCCCCCTAAGTGTCGCTTAAGCAACAAAAGTGCCCTGTATTAATCATTGGATTGACCCTCAAAACGCCGTTTAATAGGGCCATGAGAGAAAAACACAGGTAAAAAACTAAGGAGGAAAACAAAATGAAGAACGTAACAAAGATCGCAGCAAAGGTAATCACAGTAGCTATCGCAGTAACAATGCTTATCGGCGGCACAACAGTATTCGCAGATCAGCTTCCCTGCAACACAAGAACAAACGATGAGTGCAATGAGTACACACTCCTTCCCCTCAACACAAACACAGACGGCCACGGATACGCAGGCGGCGAGGGTGATGTTCACTGGACAGTAGACTGCGGAGCATCTAACGATCTCACATCAAGAGTAGCCGGTGCTGCACGTACATCTGTTGACGACTTCATTAACAGACTTTATGCAAATACACTTCACAGAGCACCTGATGACGCAGGCAGAGCTTACTGGGTAAGAGTTCTCGGTTCCAGCGACTGCACAGGTACTGATGTAGCTATGAGCCTTCTTTCAAGCGACGAGTTCGTTAACCAGAACTTGAGCGACGAGCAGTTCGTAACAACTCTTTACAACGTATTCTTCGGAAGAACACCCGACCAAGCTGGTCTTACACACTGGGTAAATCAGCTTCAGAACGGCATGACAAGAGCTCAGGTTATCTCCGGATTCACAGGATCTTCTGAGTGGACGATCATCTGCAATTGCTACGGAATCAGCGCATAACAGGCGATTCATAATATACCTTCCATTTCAAAGGGGTTTCCGATACGGGAACCCCTTAAATCTGTTTAAGGACCTTATAAAACCCGTTAATGCAAAGAACGCCTGCGCCATGTTACAATTCCTACTATGGGTGAAAAGGAAGTCATAACAATTACCGGTCTCGCGAATGAGGGTCAGGGTGTCGGAGTTTTATCTTCAGGCAAGAAGATCTTTGTCCCTGCCGTTCTGCCCTCAGAAGTCTGTGAGGTAGAGGTCACATCCGAGACATCAAGATATGCTGAAGGCGTCTGCACAGACCTTCAGGTCATGTCGCATGACAGAATCTTAACTTACGGTAATTTCGTTCCCGGCGCAGATCTTGCGCATCTTTCGTATGAGGCTGCTCTTGCATATAAAGAAGACAAAGTCCGTAACTGCCTCATTCATCTTGGCAAGATTCCTGCAGAGGTCGTTAATTCCGCCATGAAGCAGATCCTCCCCTGCGTAAACCCTCTTAATTACAGAAACCATATGCAGTACCGTCTCGTGGGCGGTCACCTATGTCTTATAAACAGCTATACGAAGATGGCGGAGGATCCGGGCACACCGATCCTTGAGTACGACATCTTTACTACGCTTCGTGCTGCAATAGAACGCGTGTTCTACAGTGCGCCAACTAATCTTTTCGAAGAGGTCGTAATGCGAGGTTCCGAGAGAACGCGCGACATCCTGCTCGAGTTCGTGTCAGGAAGCAGCCAGCCGCACGAGGTCACCATCGGCAACACGCAGAAATACCTCGAAGCCACGGCCATGATCCGCGCCATTACGGCAGCTTGCCAGGGAGCGGGCTACAGATTCTCCGGTCTCACCTTACGCATAAGCGCGACGGCAACCGACAAGAGGACAAGAGGCGGCAAGCGCATACTTCTCTACGGCAACGATTTCTATGAGGAAATTCTATTAGGTCACAAGTTCAGAATTCATGCGGGAGCTTTCTTCCAGGTCAACATCCCTGAGGCAGAACTGCTCTACAAGAGTGCCGCCCGCTTTACCGAACAGTCCGCATCCATCCTCGACCTTTACTGCGGAACTGGCTCCATCGGACTCTCACTTCTTCGCCCCGGCCAGAAGCTCGTCGGCCTCGACACGGTTCCCGAAGCTATCCGCGCCGCGAAGGAGAATTCATCGTTAAACGGAATCTCGAATGCAGCTTTCTATGTTAAGCCTGCTGAATCAATCGACTTTACAAATCTCGGACTCCCCGAGCCCATGACGGTAGTAGTAGATCCACCCCGCAAGGGATTGGATCAGATGCTCGTTAAGAAGCTTCTCGCTTTCCAGCCTTCGAAGATCTGCTACATCTCCTGCGACCCCGCGACTATGTCGAGAGATTTGAATGCTCTTGTCGGTTCGGGAATCTACAAATTAACATCCGTCCGCCCGGTAGACATGTTCCCCTGGACGCACCATGTCGAGACGGTTGTTTTGCTGTCTAAGTAACAATCACTGTGAGATTGGAAGATTTACTGTAAAAGTGATGCGATTGCCGTCTTTGCCGGCGGTTATATTTCCACCGTGAGCTTCGGCGGTCGCTTTGGCGGTTGAAAGACCGATTCCGAATCCGCCCTTATCTGAGTTACGGGAAGGATCTGCTCTATAGAATCTATCGAAAAGCTTTCCGATCTCATCCTCATCTAACGGCTGGGAAGTCTTATTACTAGTCTTAATTATGGCTTTGCCGTTCTCCGAACAACAGGAAATATCTATCTTCTCGCCTTCGGGACTGTATTTAACCGCATTGTCTACGAGAATTGAGACGAGTTCTCTTAATGAATCCACATCGCCTTCGATCTTAACTGTCTCATCGCAGTTTAAAACGAGTTCTTTGTCATCCGACGATGCGATCGACTTGAACGAATTGACCTGCTCAGTCACAAGACTACTAAGATCAACCTTCGTATACTTCAAGGCCTCTCTTCCCTCTTCCATCTTGGATAATCTGATCAGATTATTAGTAAGAGAAGACAATCTTCTTGTCTGAGTTTTGATATCGTTTACCCACTCGTTATCGTCGCCCAATTCCGACAAAAGAACATCAGCATCCGCATTGATTATCGCGAGCGGAGTCTTGATCTCGTGGCCTGCGTCTGTGATGAATCTTTTCTGCTTCTCGTAACTCTCCGCGACAGGTTTGACCGCTCTGCCGGATACGATCACGGCCGCGATGCTGACAATGACGAGGCAACCGAGAGACAAAAGAATGCTCGATCTTAAAAATGTTCTGAAACTGCTAAGACCAGGGCCGCAGTCGACCAGCACTACCAAAGTGCCGCCGTTTTGAACCTGCTTCGCGAACCTGCAGTCACCGATGAATCCGCGTTCTTTGCTGCCGCTCAAAACTTCCAAAGCATAATCTTCCATCGTCTGATTAGCATACATGCTGTTCCAGGTCGCGAACGAATCAATGAGCTTTCCCGAATCATCGTAAACCGCACTGTAAACATTAGTCTCCGGCATCATCATGGGCGGCAGATTTGGAATATCCGAAGGAGCGTTCGGATCGTTCATATCGGGCATATCAACAGGGCGCGTGAACATATCAAGTTCACGGTCGCTGTCGGAAATAACTCTTCTGTAGTTAACGATATTGATCGTGCCGATCAATACCACCAGGATCAGCAGCGCGGAGAGTATCACCGTAAGGGCAAATCTGATTCTTAACTTCTTAATCATTGTCCTGCTCCAGCATGTAGCCTGCGTTACGCGACGTCTTGATCTTCACGTCAGCGCCGGCCTGGACCAATTTACGGCGAATGTAAGACAGATTCGTCCACACGATGCTGATGTCACCGTCAAAATCCAAGCCCCACACCTTATCAAAGAGCTTCTCGGAAGACATGATCACACCGGGGTTCGCCATGAGATATTCAAGAAGCTGAAACTCCTTCGCAGGAAGTTTGATGCTACCCGCGGGACCCTTAAGCTCGAAGTTACTTCGGTTAAGCTCAATGTTGCCGAATCTTAATGTGTTATCGACTGTGGAAGTCGCGGTTCTCGTAAGTACTCGAATACGGGCAAGAAGCTCCTTGCTCTCGAACGGCTTAGTAAGGTAATCGTTGGCACCGAGGTCCAAGCCTTCAACTTTATCGTCTACCTGGGACTTGGCCGTGAGCATCATGACAGGAATCGTGATGCCCTTAGCTCTTATCTGACGGACCACTTCGAAGCCGTCCATCTTCGGCATCATGACATCAAAGATCGCGATATCGTAGTCGCCCGTCGTGACATAAGAGAGCGCCTCCTCGCCGTCGAAGACCGCATCAACAGAATAGTTATTCTTGGTAAGAATAGCCGTAAGTGCTTTTGACATGGACTTCTCGTCTTCTGCAAGGAGAATGCGCATATGTTACCTTCTTTCAGTTTATGAACCTATTATGGAACGCTTACCTTAAATCAACCTTAAGAATTAATATCAATAAATCGTACTATTCGCATCAGCCTCAAAAGCATCGAAAGCCTTGATCGTCTCTTCCCTGTCGAGCGGCTTTATCTCAAGAAGGTCGTCTTCCTTCTCGCCGAGGTCTTTGATGAACTTATAAATATAATCGTCCCTGAATCCGATCTTCGCCGCATCCTCTTTGGTGTTGCCGTAATAGATCGTTTTTATGTTGGACCAGATAATGGCAGACAGGCACATCGGGCATGGATAACAGGAAGTGTAGACTTCGCACCCCGTAAGATCGTAGGAACCGATGTTGGAACATGCATCACGAATCGCCATCACTTCCGCGTGAGCCGTGGGATCGTTGTTCGCAAGAACATGGTTAGATCCTCTTCCAATCACAACGCCATCCTTAACGATACACGCACCGAAAGGCCCTCCGGCTTTGGTACGGAGGTTATCCTCGGAAAGCTCTTTTGCTACCTTCATGAACTCATTCATGTGCTTATGGAATTATGCCACTTGACGATCTTGTCCGGCATGAGAGGCTTCGCATAATAGTAACCCTGGAAGCTCTCGACATGGAAGCCCTGGAGAATGTCTCTCATGCCTTCTGTCTCGATACCTTCCACGCATACCTTCGCGCTGAACAATGATGCTAGGCCGGCGATGTACTTAACAAGCTCTCTGTCTGCTTCATCTTCCTCGATCCTCTTAACAAAACCGCGGTCGATCTTGATGATATCGAAAGGCAGTTCTCTTACGATTCCGACAGAAGAGAATCCCGTACCGAAGTCATCAAGAGCTATGAGCATGCCCTTTGACTTAAGTCTCACGGCAACGTTCTTAAGAAGCTCGATATCAAGGAGTCTGCATCTCTCAGTAATCTCGAAGCATATGTGGTCAGGAGGGAATCCCATATCATCCACGATCCTCGATACCATATCGGCAAAATCCGGCTTCTCGAGCTGTGTGTAAGAAAGGTTTATGCTGATGATGAAGTTAGGTCTTCTCTTAATGATCTCCTTGGCAGAAGCGAGTGCTTCCTTGATGATCCATTCACCAAGATCCGGGAACAGAGGGTCCGACTCAAGGATCGGAACAAACTGATCCGGAGGAACCATACCGTACTTGTCGTTCTTCCAGCGAAGCAACGCCTCGCCTCCGATCAATTCCTCCGTATGAGCATCAACTACAGGCTGGTACATAAGATAGAAACC
>CAMJGB010000100.1 GCA_946405115.1 uncultured Clostridia bacterium
GAGTATCAGATCAGAATCTCACACCTCGACGGCCGTGACACGATGAGAATCTATGTTGAGACATCGGGTGAGTACGACTTCAACGCTCTGTCAGAGAAGATCGCCGCTTCGGTTAAGTCCAAGATCGGATTCACGCCTATCGTTAAGGTAGTCGAGATCGGATTGTTGCCGAGATCGGAGAAGAAGACGAAGCGAGTAATCGACGAACGATTCGACTGATATAGTGCAGTTTACTTGCAGCATTATTGATATTGGAAACAGGTTTTGCCGCGTTTGATCCCGCGTGCCCCAATGCCCGTTGACAGAAGACCATACCTCGTGATACGATGTATATCGTTTGAGGAGGTATGGATATGTTTAAGAGGATGATTGCAGGATTAACGGCTGCCGCGGTGCTCGCAGGTATGTCCACTGCGGTAATGGCAGCCCGGAACGAGACACCTTCGGGTATCCCGATCGACGAAGTAGGAAGCCGGATCGAACAGTGGGCTTCAGAGAATGAGAACGAGTATCCGTCTTTCGCAGTTGCAGTTGTAAATGGCGGTGAACTGGTCTATTCGGGGGCGTTCGGATATATCGACATTGGGAACGGGATCGAGGCGACACCTGATGATACTGTTTATGAGTGGGGTTCCTGCTCCAAGACATTGGTCTGGGTCAGCGTAATGCAGTTGTGGGAGCAGGGGAGGATAGACCTTAACGAGGACATCCGTAATTACCTGCCTGAAGGATTCTTCCATAACTTAAGATATGACGAGCCTATCACCATGCTGAATCTTATGAACCACAACGCAGGTTGGGGTGAGGCCACATGGGCGATGCAGTCCACAGATGAGAATGACATCATGGACCTGGGCGAAGCTTTGCAGTATATAGAGCCCGTTCAGATGTACCGCCCGGGCGAGGTCTCTTCTTACAGCAACTACGGTGCGGCTCTTGCAGGCTATGTTGTGGAGTGCATCACAGGTCAGTCCTACGCAGATTATGTACATGAGCATATCTTTGATGTGCTCGGCATGGATCACACTGCCATCGCACCGGCACATAACGATAACGAGTGGGTTTACGAGAGAAGACAGCAGTTCGTGAATTATCAGCGAGCCGGTGATTCCTGGGTAGCTAACGGTCATCAGCTTTGCTACATCATGCCGTATCCTGCGGGCGCTGCCTGCGGCACGATCGAGGATATGGCGCTCTACTGTTCCGCATTGGTAAGTCCTGAGAATCCTCTGTTCGAGAACGAGTCCACAAGAGATGAATTGTTCTCTGCCACGATGTTCTGCGGCAGTACTGATATTGCTTCCTGCTGTCACGGTTTCTGGCTTGCCGATTATGAATATGCATCCACATTGGGCCACAACGGGGGAACCAACGGCGGCTCCGCTAACCTTGAATTCGATCCCGTAAGCGGCATCGGTGTTGTTACTCTTATGAACGGCAGCGGTAATCCTCATCATGCCATGGATGAGCTCGTGTTCGGTGATCCTGTCATTCAGATACCGGAGACAACGTGCGGTGACCTTTCTTCGCAGGATCTGTCGGGGCTGTGCATCAGCGCGAGGTCGTGGAGACGCGGTCCTCTGAGATTCATGTCGATGTTGGGACTCATGCCAATCACGCGCGTAAGTGAAGATGAGTACGATGTCGCGGGCATGTATACCGTTACAAGATTTGCCGAGGATGCTTTTTACTTACAAGATGATTCGGCCGGAATGGCGGCTGAGTATAAGGTTCTCGATGACGGCACACGCGTGTTCGATATCGCGTCTGCAGGTTATGTAACCGAGAAGGGACTTATAGCTGAGCTTATATTGATGTGTGTCTATGTATTGTGCGTGATAGTTGCAGCTGTGCTTCTGATCATCAAGCTTATCAAAGTCATAGCTAAGAAGAACAGGCCCTACGCGGGTTCAAAGGTCGTAACTTCAGCGCAGATCGCGAAGCTCGTTTCTGTAGGTGTTATCCTCTTCTGGATCAGCTTGCTGACCCCTCAGTACGGACTTTATAAGCCGCAGGGTGTTATCGGCTGCTTCGTACAGATGCTTTGCTTCGCAGTGTGTGCAGCGTCTGCATTCGTATCCGTGAAGGCACTTGTTAAGGGCGAGAAGGGCAAGTTCAAGTACATCGTAAATGTACTCGGCAACGCTTCCTTTGCGGCGGCAATGATCGTGTTTGAATTAATGAAGTTCTGGTCAGTTTAATTAGTAGGAGATAGATATGCAATTTGGTTTTTCTTATGTAGGTCTTATTTATCTTGCGATGCTGTTCATACCGAACGGCATCTGGACGAAGAATCAGCCTAAAGGTTACGCAGAGTATGAGGCAAAAGAGAACAAGATCCTGCTCGCATTCGAGCGCGTCGGACAGTTCATCGTAACGCCCGTTGCAGTTCTCTTCTCTGACTTCAACTACAAAGGCTGGAACTTCTGGATCGTCGTGCTCGGCATCTCGTTTCTTATGATGGTTCTTTATGACATCGCATGGGTCCGTTACTTCAAGTCTGAGAAGACAATGAAGGACTTCTATAGAGGCTTCTGCGGCATGCCTTTGGCACTTGCGACATATCCTGTGTTCGCATTCTTACTCCTCGGTATCTACGGCGGAAACATCCTGATGTGTATTGGCGCGATTATCCTCGGCATCGGTCACATCGGTATCCATACACAGCATGCGCGTGAGGTCTATGGTAAGAAGCCCAAGAAGAAGCTTCCCGTAAGAATCATTTTCGGTGTGCTTAAGGGTGCAGGCGCTCTGCTTCTTGTTCTTGTATTCGGCTTCTTTATCGTTGCCATCGCAGGACGTAATGCTAACCAGATCAAGCGTGCTTGGGCTTACCGCAACGGCGTGAACGAGCAGATCTATGTTCAGCTTGACGGCAGTGAAGGGTTCATTAATGTCTTCGGTACTTCCGAGTCGAACCCCGTTATCATCTCGCTTCACGGCGGTCCCGGAGCACCGTCTTCTTTTGTTGACTACGACTGGCAGGATTACCTTGCAGATGATTACACGATCGTCTCCTGGGATGAGACCGGCTGCGGACGTTCGTACTATCACAATGCCGATGTTAATCCCGACAACACCGGTCTTTCGTTCGAGCAGCAGCTCGCCGATCTCGATGCGCTTGTTGATTACTGCTGCGACAGATTCGGTCAGAATCAGGTAATCATCCTCGGCCACTCGTACGGCTCAATGCTCGGCTCCACTTACGTTATGGAACACCCCGAGAAGGTATCTGCTTACATCGGTGTCGGTCAGTGTGTAAATGAGACTGATTACTATGGCGAAGTTTATGCATATGAAGATGCACTACGCATCGCGCAGGAACAGGGCGATGATACTTCCGCGATGGAAGCTGCGTATGAGGATTTCATGTCTGATCTGTCGCTTGAGCATCTGTTGACGCTTCGTACATATACGACCGCATATCACCCGCAGACTGACATGACGGATACAGCTACCGCGGCTGCGATCTACTCGCCTATATTGGGTGTAGATGATGCAAGATGGTATCTGCTGGAGATAGAGGCCACGATGGGAGATCCGCTCTACATGGAGCTTGAGGCGCCTCTCGAAGACACTATGATGAACTTCAATCTTTATGATATCGGGCAGTATCAGGTTCCGGTTCTGTTCATCTCGGGTTCGTGCGACTGGGCATGCCCTTCAGAACTTGTAGAAACGTATGCGGATGAGCACGGCTTGCAGTACGTCGCAATGGAAGGCTGCGGCCACTCTCCTCAAGGCCAGCATCCCGATCAGTTCGCTGATATTATCCGCGGTTTCCTGGGTTAACGGTACTCTCTCCTCTTCTTGATTGATACAAGAAGACACATAACGCCCAAAGTCAGAAGCACAATTGCGGCATAGTTCATTTCTTCTCCCGTAGATGCGATCGAAGAATCGCCTGCGGGAGTTGTTGTATCTTCGTCTTGTGTACCTTCAGCTTCACTTTCTGCTGGGCTTTCCGTGGCCGTAATATATGTTTTTTACACCGAATGACTTTATGCGCTCACAGGACTTATCAAGAACGTCCTTGTTGTAGAACAGGTGCCCCGTAGCAGGCCTGAGCCAGTTGTCGAGGGCATCGCCTGCTAGGAGGGAATGATCTGACACCAGAAGTCCGATGGATCCTTTTGTGTGGCCCGGAAGCTCGACTACCTTAACATCGGGGAATCCGTAATTGCCGAATGTGTCGCCTTCCTTTATGAAGATGCGGTTTAAGGGGCGGGTTACCTTGGTCTCCTTAAGCTGCGTCAGGGACAGCTGAAGCACGGTGTATCCTACAATGCCGTACGACTTAAGGGGCTGCGCATCATAATTATCGAAAAGCTCATCGTCAGCTTTATGGTATGCGACGGGCACTCCGAAGCGAGCGGAAATCTCTGCTGCATTCTCCGCATGATCGAAATGTGTATGCGACAGCACTACAAGCTTAAGGTCATACTTGCTGCACTCTTCGATTACCTTGTCACAGCTCATTCCGCTGCTTGTATCAAAGAGCAAAGCATTCTTGCCGTTAACCACGAGGTAGCAGTTATCGGTTCCGCCCTTTATCATTTTGATTTCATAGTTGTTCATAACTTGAGACTTCCATTTCTATGATTTGTCTCAAATCTAACTCATTTTGTGATGTATGAGAATTACCCACTTTTTTGTGGGTTAGGAAATTACGCGAAGTACTTCTTGATAAGTTCGTTGATCTCTTCCTCAGAACCTTTCTGGAGGGAGCAGACTTCTTCTTCGGACAATATGCCCTTATTGATGAGGCTGTCTGTCATGCCTCTTTCAACCATGTAATCGACGCCGATCATCTGCAGAATGTCGATCGCTTCGATCATCTTCATACCGCGTCTTTGTGTGATGGAATACTCGACGCGAAGCGGATATCCGTCATAAGTCTTCTTCTCGACGAGACCGAATTCGATAAGTTCATGCAGCTGTTCAAGAAGCATCTTCTGTGTGATGCCTTCGATCGAATGCTCGAGTTCAGACAGTCCCTTCGGACCGTCCTTCATCTTGTACATAATGATCGTCTTCCACTTTCCCTTGATGATGTCGTGTGCGATCTCAAGAGGGCAGGTATAATCATCCCTTATCTTCATAAACAGATCTCCGTTCAAATCAGATAACTTAACTTTATCTCATTTTGCCTGATAAGGAAAATGACCGCTTGGTATGCCCGTTTGTACCGCGTCGGTTTGACTTATCTGTTATCATTGCTTATAGATTACTTTGTAATGTACGCATCGAAGAATAACGTTCAGGGAGAATAACATGGCAGAAGCACCTGTTTATTACGATAGCATCAAGGAACTTATATCGGCTTCTGCTGATATGTATAAGAACGATGTTGCCTTCAGAGTTAAGACGAAGATGGGCAAGACTCCGGAGTATAAGGACTATACCTATGCTGACTTCATCGAGAATGTAAATGCCGTAGGTGCAAGCTACTATAACCGAGGCTTTAAGGGCGGCAGGATCGCCATCATCGGCCGTAACCAGTACTACTGGGTTGTCGCTCACATGGCGTGCCTGTTCGGAGGCATCGTGTCCGTCCCGATCGACAAGGAACTTCCCATAGGCGAGCTTGAGGATTCACTCATAAGAGCCGAGGTTGATGCCATTGTCTTCGACGTTAAGAACAAGGAACAGATCGAGCAGATCAAGGCTAACGGACGCACTAAGATCCGCGAGTTTTTCTGCATGAACGAGAAGTCCGAAGACTATGTATGCGTCGAGGACCTTATCGCAGAGGGAAGAGAGCTTTCTTCTGATATTAAGCAGGAGTTTATCGACTTCATTCCTGCACCGGAATCCATGGCGATTCTCCTTTTTACTTCCGGTACCACATCGAAGTCCAAGGCAGTAATGCTTTCCAACAAGGGTATCGCATGTAACGTCGCTGACCTTCTCGTATACGAGGTCTTCGACGAGCACTCGACCAACATCTGCTTCCTGCCGTTCCACCACATCCTGGGTTCAACCGGATTGCTTTTCGCTATCGCAGACGGCATGCGCAACGTGTTCTCCGACGGCATCCGTTACATCAAGCAGAACCTTACCGAGTACGGTGTAACCTTCTTCCTCGGCGTACCTGCACTCATCGACAAGATGTACGAGACCGTCGAAAAGGGCGTGGAGAAGCAGGGCAAGACGAAGACCGTGGAGCGCGCGAAGAAGCTTGCGAACTTCCTTTTGAAGTTCCACATCGACATCCGCCGCAAGTTGTTTAAGGACATCATTACGCAGATGGGCGGAGAGCTTAAGTACATCATCTCCGGCGGCGCACCTTTGTCCCCGCATGTATCGAAGGGCTTTACGGATCTTGGCATCGAGATCTATCAGGGCTATGGTCTTACTGAGACATCCCCTGTACTTGCTGCAGAGAACAAGGGTCACATCAGGGCAGGCTCCATAGGACGCCCGCTTCCCGCAGTTACGGTCGAGTTCATGGATAAGGACGAAGACGGCATGGGCGAGCTTTGTGCCAAGGCTCCGAACGTCATGATCGGCTACTACAATAACGAGGAACTCACAAACGAGGTCATCGTGGACGGTTGGTTCCACACGGGCGACCTGGGCTACATGGACAAGGACGGATATATCTTCCTTACGGGCAGAAAGAAGGACATGATCGTTCTTAAGAACGGTAAGAAGGCCTTCCCGGAGGAGATCGAGATCCTTCTTAACAAGATCCCCGGAGTCATGGATTCGTTTGTATTCGGCGAGCCTATCGACGGCGACTGGACGGACCTTCGTATCGCAGTTCAGGTTCAGTATTCACCGAAGGAGATCGATGAGCTTTACGGCACGAAGACTCCTGAGGAAAGACGCGACGTCATCTGGGATAAGATCAAGGAGATCAACCAGACGATCCCTCACTACAAGCGAGTCACGGATCTGTACCTCACGGAAGAGCCATTTATCAAGACAACATCACTTAAGATCAAGCGTAAGGAGCAGATCAAGAAGGTTCTGGGAGAGTAAAAACAAGGAGTTGTCT
>CAMJGB010000101.1 GCA_946405115.1 uncultured Clostridia bacterium
ATATCAGGGCTTGTCTCGTTAGTAGCCTTAAGATTGAGGAAGTCTGTAAGATCTCTTCCCATCTTATTGGCATAACCCTGATAAGCAGTCGTGGAATCATAGAATCTGTCACAGATTACATTAACTCCGCGCTCAAGAGCCGGAATGATAACCTCTTCAGTGATCTGGGCTCTTGCTGCTTCGAACAAAAGAAGTTCAGCCATTCTCGTCATCGAATCGTTCTTACGGTCAAGAAGGATCGTTCTGATCTTCTCGCCTACAGCCGTTCCGCCGGGTTCTCTTACTTCGATGAACTTAATGCCCTTGTTATTAAACTCTTCTTTAAGAAGATTAAGCTGCGTACTCTTGCCGCAGCCGTCTATACCTTCAAATGTGATAAATAAACCTTTGCTCATTCAAGCTTAATCGTATGGATCTCGGCAATCTCGATCCAAATCTCTTTCTCAATTCTATCGTTATCAGCCTTGATATCGGCTACAGTCTCTTCAGCAGGCTTAATAGGCTTCGGAGGTTCGATGTTTCTCCTGTGCTTATTCCTGTTTCTGTTCTCTCTATTCTCGTGACCTTCTCTGTTCTTCTCACGGTTATCGCGATTGTCACGGTTTCTTCTGTTCTCGTTATTATCCCTGTTTCCGCGGTTCTCGGAACGCTCGGGGCGCTCAGAACGGTTGCCGGAATTCTCCTTGCCGGCATTGTTGTTCCTGTTGCGGTTTCTGTTACGGTTATTCCTGTTACGGTTCGGATTACGGTTCTGACCGTTGCCGCCGTTTCTGTTGTTTTCAGAAGGTGTCGGTGTTGCGTTATTCTCCGCCATCAGATCTCTCCTTACTGTTGATTACCCGAGGATTATATTATTTTATCCCCTAAACTTCAATTAAAGTTGATTTTCCCGTAGAGCTTAACAGCCTTATCATCGGGTATCGGGCCATAGTACAAACCAAGTTCCTTAAGGGGTACAAGGACAAATGCCCTCTCGTACATTCTGGGATGTGGCACTGTCAATTCTTCCGTATCCATCTTAACTCCCTTTATGAGCAGAACATCAAGATCCATGGTCCTCGGGCCGTTCTTGATAGTCCTTACTCTGTGAAGGTCATTCTCAATCTTCTGAAGCCTGTGAAGAAGTTCCAAAGGCTCAAGATAAGTTCTAAGCAAGGCGCATCCGTTAAGGAAATCCGCCTGATCTTCATAGCCTACGGGTTCCGTCTCATAAAGAGACGATACTTTCACAATCTCTATGTCAGAATCGCCATCGATGGCTCTAAAAGCTTCCTTTATCGTCTCTTCGCGGTCTCCCATATTGCCGCCGAAGCCTATAACAACCTCTTTGTTAGAAACGGTAATCTCCGTCTCCATGGCCTCGAACTCACCATCAATCGGCGCATCAGGCTTACGGACAAGAACCTTAACCTGATCTGCAAGCTTGTACTTAGATATTACTGATCTTCCAATCTGATAAGCGAGATGCTCGATAAGGTCGAACTTATTGTTCTCAACAATATTCTTCGCTATCTCATATACTTCCGCATAATTGATCGTGGCGTTAAGATCATCCGTAACTGCACCCGGAATCTCCTTGCAAAGCATATCAATGCTTACGAAGAAATACTGACCCTTCTCCTTCTCTTCGGGAAGACAGCCGGTATAACCGAAGAACTTCATTTCCTTAAGGCTGATTCTGTTCATTAAGCTTCGCCTTTCAGTCTTGCCACAGCCGCAAGCGCTGCGTATGTATCCTTAACATCGTGAACTCTAACTTCCGTTGCACCAAGAGAAACTCCGTAAAGTGCCATCGCTATTGAAGAACCGACTCTCTCATCGGCTTTGGTAGTACCCTTATAGAACTCGGCAGTAACTCTCTTACGCGAAACACCGAGAAAAATGGGATATCCCCACTTCCTGATCATGTCTGGAATTGCATTAACAAGCTCGATGTCCTGCTCTCTAGTATTGGTAAAACCTACACCGGGATCAAGTACGATCTTATCGTCTTCTATTCCTGCTTCCTTAGCTTTATCCACAGTTCTTTGAAGCATTACTTCCCACCCTTCATCAGGGTTACCGAAGCCGTCTCTCATAAGGACTGCCTTCGCCTTATACTCTGCGATAACTTCACCCATCTTAGGATCTGCCATAAGTCCCGTTATGTCGTTAATGATATCTGCACCTGCTTCCAAAGCAACTCTTGCTGTACCTGCTCGAAAAGTATCTATCGAGATCTGGCATGAAGGCTCTTTCTCCTTAAGAGCCTTAATAACAGGCACGATCCTTGAGATCTCTTCCTCTTCGGGAACATCCGTAAATCCGGGTCTTGTGGACATGCCGCCGATATCTATTACATCAGCGCCTTCTTCTATCATGGAAAGAGCGTGTTCGACTGCAGCATCAACTCCGTAATACCTTCCTCCGTCAGAGAAGGAATCCGGCGTTACATTAAGGATTCCGTAGATAAGGACTCTATTCATCAACCGATTCTCTGGCGGTTAATAAGAGCCAGAGCCTCATTCCTTGTTCTAAGATCGGATCTGCATCCGCCTCTCATAGCTGAAGTAACGGTCTTCGAGCCGGGCTTTCTGATGCCGCGCATAGTCATGCAAAGGTGCTCAGCCTCGCTTACTACGCATACTGCTTTGGCGTCGATTGCCTTTTCGATGGTGTCGGCGATCTGGCTTGTTAAGCGCTCCTGTATCTGAGGCTTTCTTGAGAGTGTATCAACGATCCTTGCAACCTTGGACAAGCCTAAGATCTTACCGTTCTTAGGGATGTATACCACGTGGCACTTGCCGTGGAAAGGAAGAAGATGGTGCTCGCACATGGAGTAGAACGGGATGTCACCGATGAGGATCATCTCGTCGTTGCCTTCTTCAGTGAAGATCTTGATGTCCTTGCTGATGTCTCTGTGAAGGCCGGAGAAAACCTCAGCATACATTCTTGCAACGCGCTGAGGTGTTTCCTGAAGACCCTCTCTGTCGGGGTCCTCTCCTACTGCCTTAAGTATTGTCCTTACTGCATCTTCAATAGCAGGAAGGTCCATGTTCTTACGGCTTTCCTCGGGGATGCTCATATCATTATCGTAATCGTACATGAATGGATCAACCTCTTCCTATTCTTGATTTTCTGTACTCAAGAGGAGTCATGCCCATGAGCTTCTTAAATGCAACATTAAAGCGCTGAGGGCTGGAGAAACCTGCCTGAGAAGCGATACCGGATACTTTGATCTCGTCGTTCTCAAGAAGCTCGCATGCCTTGTCGATTCTCTTCTTCATAAGATATGCCATGGGGCTTACGCCGATCTCATCTCTGAAAGCTCTTGTGAAGTAGCCCTGGCTCAAGAACACATAGGATGCTGCCTCTGCAACAGTGATTCCTCTCTCGTAATTCTCATCAATATAGTCTCTGGCAATAAGCACGAGCTCTCTTGCCTTACCGTTTCTAACCATAAGGCTCGCCTCCCACTCTTTCTTAAGAGCACGGGCAAGCGTAAGCATAAGTTCAACAGTCAGGACCTCCATCATGAGTTCCTTATTGAAAGCATCTTCCTTCTTCTCATCAACGATACGCTCGAGCAAAGATCCGATCGTCTTCTTATATGTACCGGACAAAGTAATGAACGACTGATTGCCGTAATCACTTCTAACACTTGCTTCCTCGCTTCCTGCGAACTCGAGGAATGACTCAAGCGAAGGCTGAGCTGTACCAGGGTTATTTGGCTTAGAAAAACCGAAGTAAAGGCTTCCCGTATCAGCAACCTTGGAAATAACGCGTATCTTGTGAGCCGTATGAGGCTTGATGATAAGGGTCGTACCGGGATCGAGAACAAGACTTGTGTTCTCGAAGATGAACTCTACCTTTCCGCTTCTCAAATAGAAAAGCTCATGGAAGGTATGCACGCTCATCTCGGCGTTGGCTTCTTTCTCTTCACGAATCTGCTCAAGCCCCTCAAAAACGACCGGCATGGATCCGCTGTCGTTCTTCATACTCTCTTCAAGCGCAGGCAAAAGCTTATCAAACATATTATCAGTCCTTACAAAAATCTAATGTTATCGAAATAAATCTCGCCGTTCTTGGAAGCATCGACGATAGTGAACTTCAGGTTCTCGAGAACGATGTCCTCGTCCTTGTTCCATTCTATCTCAAGCCTCTGCCAGTTCAAAGATTGTCTGATCTCAACCGTAACAAATCCCTGAACTCTAAGCTCCTTCTTAACAGGATCAGGATTAAACACATCAACAACAAGCTTGTGCTTGTTTCTGATAATCTGAGGTCCCATCAAAGATGCATAATCAAGATTCGGCTCGAATCCGTAGAGTGAATTCTCCGTCTCATATCTGATATGAAGCGAAGCACTTCCCTCTGTCTTGTTCATGTTATCTGCAGAGATGACTCCGTTGCCCTTAAATGTTCTGAACACCTTAAGAACTTCGAACTCTCCGCCCCATTCCTTCATTCCGATCATCTCAAGATCATCGCAGCTTCTGAAGTAAAGATCAGGAGCATAGAATGCGGGAAGTCTGTCGAATCTGAACGGCATTACGGGAAGGTCATTCAGGTTCTTGAAAGTAGCATCATGAGGGAAAGGTGCGAAGCCGTAAGTAACGCTTACAGGTTCTTCGATATCATCTCTCCATACCATTACTCTTACGCCGTGAAGGATTCTTGCCTGTGCAGGATAGAAGATTCTGTCCTCACCGCAGATAGCAAAACCGCGAAGTTCTGTCTGTCCTTCAGCAAGTCTTAAGCCGTCAGCAAGATTCTCGAACTCGAGAATAAGCTTATTGCCGGCCTTCTCTACACCTACGCACTCAGGACAGGACTTCGGCATCTTAGGCGTGATGTGAAGACCCATTGCAATTACTGCAAGTCTCACACCAAGAGTAAACGTCTTCGTCTTATCGGGAAGCAACAGATCGTGAAGACTTATAAGTCCGCTCGGCATGTTAAGCTTGCCCGTAAACTCACGAAGGTTCTCGTTAAACTCAAGCACCTTGTATGGGAAATCCCTGTCTACGCACTTAGGATGCATCGTAACGATAAGGAACGACGGCATAAGCGCATCATCATATACTTCTTTGGGCTCGAACGTCTGTGAAAGCGTACCGAGAAGACCCATAAGAAGCAGATCATATCTTCCGAAAAGCTGCTCTTCCGCTTCAGGCGAAAAGCACATACCTCTTACAGAAAGACCTGACAAAGCTGCAAGCTTACATCTGTAAAGCGTAGAAGGTCTGAACTTCTTCTTGATGTACTGGGAATCATCGATATCCTTAACACCCTTGCCGGTCTTAACCTGCATATTGCTCATCATATCGAAGTCAAGGTTCTTGGTAGTTGAACCGTTGTCATCTGAAGGTGTGATCTTCTTATTGAATGTGGAATCCTTGGAAGAAGGGAAATCCAAACCGGCTGCAGCCTCGATGTTCTCGGTAGCTGTAGTCTCACCCATGATCTCTCCGAGTTCTTTCTCTTTATCAAGATCGATATTAAGATTCTTTCTTCCCTCGGATACGTCGTTCTTAACCTGCTCTTCGTGACGTGTCTTACGATCCTTCTTGATCAACGCCTTATATCTTTCCTCATCGGTAATAAGGCCCAATTCTTCGATGTAATCGTGCAAAGCAGTCTGATTCTCAATTACTTCATCAGATATCCAGTTAAGAATAGTTGAACCCGGTGTGGAAAGATCAACTACACCGATAGGATAGTTAACCTGATCCGCAACCGTATAAGCAAACGCAAATGCTGAGGAAGCTACATTAGCCAAAGCCTTGGTATCAGTAATCTTGATCCATCCGGCTTCCTTGTAATGTGTCTTTACCTCATATGCCATATCTTCCTCATCACTCTCAAGACCTGTTCTTGAAGGTGTGAAGAATCTTAAGTTTGTCATTACGTGGCGCTTGAACGGAGTCTTGGGCGCCTGTGCATTCTTCATAGGAATACTTAAGAAATCATTACCGAGGAAAACCCATACATCTCCGCATCTTATGTCGTTAAAGCTGACGACATTCTGAAAGCATTTGAAAACAAATGTATAAGTATCTGTAGAAGCCTTGTAGGCAGGAATATTAAATCTGAACTTACCCTTATCGGATGTTGTTGTCTCAAGGCTTAAGATAACACCGTAATCGGTATCAAGCTTTGATACCTTTCTTCCGTCAGTAGGATCCTTCGAGATCTCAAGAGTAATAGTAGCTGAAGGTGCTGCCTTACCCTCGATTACAAAAGGAACATTCTGCTGGAAAACGGCCTTGTTTCCGATCCAACTCGGAAGGACGATCGGATTGACTTCTATCACCTTCTGTCCTCCCCTGCGATAACGAGATTGATCTTCTTGGATCTTATGTAATCAGCAGTTGAATCTGAGATCTGATTATCAGTAATTAGGTAATTGATCTTATTGGGTGTGATGAATACGGAAGCCGAATCATCACCGATCTTAGTAGAGTCAACAAGAGCTACGATGTTCTTGCTTCTCTCCACACAGATACGCTTAAGCTCGAGCTCAAAGAAATTGTTACCTGAAAGGCCTGCATCTGCAGAGAATCCGTTACCTGAAACAAAGTAATACTCAGCCGAAAGTCTGCTGATCATCTCACGGCTCATAACTCCCTCAATCGTACCTGAATGAGGACGAAGCATTCCGCCTATGAGAATGATGGATTTGAAATTGTTATATCTTTGAAGTTCAATTGCTGTGTTAATACCGTTAGTGATAACAGTAACATCGATCGTATTCTCAAGATACGGGATCATGTGAAAGGCTGTTGAGCTTGCATCCATAAAGATCGTATCGCCGTTACCTACGAGCATTGCAGCCTGCTTACCGATCTGCTTTTTAAGATCGATATTAGTGACGGAGCGGACCATATAGTTCTCGCTTACTTCGTCTCTTTGTCTGTCAGGAAGTCTTACGCCGCCGTGGTATCTCTCGATAGCTCCCTCCCTTGCAAGATCGCGAAGATCTGTACGGATGGTAGCGCCTGTTACACCTAAT
>CAMJGB010000102.1 GCA_946405115.1 uncultured Clostridia bacterium
TGTTTATAGCCGGACGCCTGAATTTAAAACCATGAAGAAAAAGATTATTGCTGTCATCATGACACTTTGCATGAGCGCATTCATGTTCGGATGCTCCTCTTCTACAGAAGAAACAACAGCTGAGCCTAAGACTGTTACTGTGCTTGCGGCTGCATCTCTTACGGATGTAATGGGCGAGCTTGAAGCTCCTTATGAGGTCTCGCATCCTAACATCGATCTCGTGTTCTCATTTGCAGGTTCAGGAGCTTTGCAGACACAGATTGAGGAAGGCGCTCCGGCAGATATCTTTATCAGCGCTGCCAACAAGCAGATGAATGCTCTTAATGAAGAAGGACTCATGGACAGCGGAAGCATCAGGGAACTGCTTCTTAATACAGTTGTTCTAATCGTTCCTAATAACAGTGAGCTCGGACTTACATCATTTGAAGACGTTCTTAACGACGGCGTTAACATGATCGGCTTAGGTGAGATCGAGTCAGTCCCTGCCGGTAAGTATGCCCAGCAGGTATTCGAGTCCCTCGGTATGTGGGAAGAAGTAGAGGCGAGAGCTAACTTCGGTACGGATGTTCGTACAGTACTTTCCTGGGTTGAGATGGGCGAAGTTGACTGCGGTGTTGTTTATGCAACAGATGCATTCTCATCAGATCAGGTTACTATCGTTGCTGAAGCACCTGAAGGTTCATGCGACAGAGTAGTTTATCCTGCAGGTATCGTTGCAGGTTCCGAGGTAAGCGCTGAGGCAGAAGAGTTCCTTCAGTATCTTGAGAGCGACGAAGCCGCAGCAGTATTCGAATCCTATGGATTCACAATGGCAGGTTGATGATGGATCTGTCTCCTTTATGGATAACATTTAAGATTTCCCTTGTGGCAACAGCCATTGTCTTCGTGACCGGGCTGTTGCTCGCATGGGGTATTACGAACCTTAAGAAGGGCAAGGCGGTTATTGATGCCGTCTTGTCGCTTCCTTTGGTTTTGCCGCCTACGGTTATGGGATTTCTGATCCTTATATCTGTGGGTACAAATTCTTTCATTGGAAAGTTTCTTGATACTTTCGGGATGAAACTTGTGTTTACCTGGCAGGGTGCAGCTGTTGCTGCTGCCGTGGTTTCTTTTCCCGTTATGTATCGCGGAATAAGGGGAGCTTTGGAACAGGTGGATCCGACTGTGATACAGGCTGGACGCACGTTGGGGTTAAGTGAGTTTAAGATCATGCGTAAGGTGATGTTTCCTATGGCGACCCCCGGAATACTTGCTTCTGTGGTTTTGTCTTTTGCAAGGTGTTTGGGCGAGTTCGGCGCCACGTTGATGGTGGCAGGAAATATACCCGGTAAGACCCGCACGATGTCAGTTGCCGTTTACACTGCAATGCAGGGCGGTGACCGTGAGCTTGCTTATAAATGGGTAGCTATAATTGTTTGTTATTCGCTTATTATTCTGGTTGTCATGAACTGCCTTCCTTCATTAAGGAGGTCAAGAAGATGAAGACTTTGAAAGTAGATATCAGAAAAAAGTGCGGTGACTTCTTGCTTGTAAGTAAGTTTGAGACTTCAGAAGACAGGTTCGCTTTACTTGGAGCATCGGGCTCGGGCAAGTCCATGACTTTGAAATGCATTGCCGGCATCGAAAAGCCAGATGAGGGAAGCATCGTGTTAGGGGACAGGGTGCTTTTCGACGCGAAGAAGAAAATAAACCTTCCTCCCAGGATGCGCCGTGTGGGATACCTGTTCCAAAACTATGCATTGTTTCCTAACATGACGGCATTCGATAACATCAACATTGTGTCGGGAGACCCTATAAGAACACATGAGCTTCTCGATAAGTTTAATATCGGAAACATTGCTGATCTTAAGCCGTCGAAGATGTCGGGAGGACAGTGCCAGCGAGTTGCTTTGGCTCGCATGCTTGCATCAAATCCTGAAGTAATGCTTTTTGATGAGCCCTTCTCGGCGCTTGATAATTACATGCATACAATAATAGAGCGCGAGATTATGGATATTCTAAGTGAGTTCAAGGGACCTTCAGTGCTTGTTTCCCATGACCGTAATGAGGTTTACCGCATGTGTGACTCGATAGGTGTCATGGATAACGGCACGCTTGTTGAAGTGCAGGATAAGGAGACGTTCTTTACATGTCCTTCGTCTGTGGTTGCTGCAAGGCTTACGGGATGTAAGAACATCACAAGACTTGAGCCTGACGGCTTTGCCTCTGACTGGGGAATAAAGCTTGAACTGCCGGACTTAAAGGAAAGCATTAAGTATGCGGGTTACCGTGCTCACTATTTTGAGATGACAGATTCTGAACATAAGGGTGATCCCGGAGTGTTTGAGGTTCAAGTTGAACGGGTTATAGACGATACATTCTCAAGAGTGATAGTCTTTAGGCAGAAGGGATATGAGAGCGAGAGTTCGGATTCAATTCTGACGTATATTACGGGTAAGGATACTTCAGTTGATGACGTTAAGTTTTTGAAGATTATCCCTGAGAAACTTATGCTTTTCGAGGTGTGATGTGCTGACAGACGGGTTAGGAAGAGAACTTACATATCTTCGTATATCGCTGACGGATAAGTGTAATCTCCGTTGTAAGTATTGTGTGCCTTCCTGCGGCGTCGAACGTATGCCTCATGATGAGATTCTGACACTTGAAGAAGTGCTTAAGCTCACGGATATATTCACGAAGCTTGGTGTTACCAAAGTAAGGTTTACCGGTGGCGAGCCGCTTGTACGCAAGAATGTGATAAGCCTTATACAGAATGTCTCGAAGCTTACGAATTCGCCTAAGATATGTATCACAACTAACGGTGTTCTGTTAAGTGATTACATCGACTATCTTTACTACTCATCAGTTCATGATATCAACATAAGTCTTGATACATTGGATCCGCTTACATACGCATCCATAACAGGTCAGGATGCGATAGCACAGGTGTTCGACAGCATAAGAGAGTGTCTTAATCTCGGAGTTAATCTTAAGATAAATGCCGTGCCTCTTAAGGGTATTAATGAGGAAGATATTCCGGCTCTTGCTGCGCTTTCAAGAGACTATGATATGTCGGTAAGGTTCATAGAGCTAATGCCTGTAGGATGTGCATCTTCATACACGGGAATCTCTAATGATGAGGTCAGAAGAAAGCTTGATGAAGTATACGGTGAAGGCGTGGAAGACGGAGAAGGAAACGGACCTGCAACCTATGTTTCTTACAATGGATTCAGAGGGAAGATAGGATTCATAAGTCCGATGTCTCATTCATTCTGTTCTTCCTGCAACAGGTTAAGACTTACTTGTGACGGTAAGCTTAAGTTATGTCTTGCATCGCCTTTAAGTTTGGATCTGAAGTCTCTTCTAAGATCGGGTGCTTCGGATGAAGACATAAGTCATGCGATTAAAGAGGCGGTGCTTAATAAGCCCGCTCATCACGAATTTAATTCCGAAGGTTTTGTATCTCAAGCCGGAAATATGATCGGCATAGGAGGTTAATGTGGGTAAGGTAATTGCCGTTTGCATAAGTGAGAAGAAGGGTACGGTTAAGATACCGATCCCAAGCGTAAATATCATCAAGGATTACGGTCTTGAGAATGATGCTCACGCAGGTTCCCAAAGACAGGTAAGCCTTCTGTCTTATGAAAGCTTCATGGAGTTTAAGAAGCTTAATGAAGGCCGTGTTGATATTAATCCGGGAGTATTCGGAGAGAATCTTCTGGTGGAAGGATATGATCTTAAGTCACTTAAGATAGGTACAAGGTTTAAGTGCGGTGAGGCCGTGCTTGAACTTATTCAGATAGGAAAGAAGTGCCACTCAGGCTGCGAGATATCCAAGATTGCAGGTAAGTGCATAATGCCTGTCGAAGGTGTGTTCGCGAAGGTTGTAGTAGGAGGAGAGGTTAAGGAAGGCGATCTGTTCGAGATCATATCTGAGCCTCAGAGAGCTCCTTACAGGGCCTGCGTTATTACTGCAAGTGACAGATCCTATAAAGGTGAGCGAGAAGACCTTAGCGGTCCTAAGATAGTGGAAATGGTTAAAGCTCAAGGCTATGAAGTTATTGATTATAAAGTTCTCCCTGATGATGAAGACGTTCTTACGGATGAGCTTATAAGAATGAGCGATGAATTAAAGCCTGATGTGATATTTACCACAGGCGGTACGGGATTCTCACCAAGAGATCATATGCCTGAAGCAACTAAGAAAGTAGCACACAGGGATGCTCCGGGTATCGCCGAAGCAATAAGAGCATACAGCCTTAAGATAACTCCGAATGCGATGTTATCAAGGGGTGCTTCGGTAATAAGAAACAAGACTCTCATCGTAAATCTTCCGGGAAGTCCCAAGGCTGTTAAGGAGTGCCTTGAGTACATCCTGCCAAGCTTTGAACACGGCCTTGGCATATTAAGAGGCGAACTTACGGATTGAGGCTTATAATATTTGAATAGGCATAAGGATTATTGGATTAAAGGGAGGATACAAAATGAAAAAATCCAAGTTACTATGTTCAGTTGTTGCTGCTACTGTGCTTTTCGCTTCGTGTGCTAATAATGCAGATGAGACAGAAGTAGAGTCCGAAGCAAGGACAACATCACAGCAGGAGGAGACGGAACCTGAAGAGACAGAGACGGAACCTACTGAGGATCAGGGTCCGGTCGAGCTTACTGTCGATAATTACTTTGACGTTGATCCCGAGGATACTGAGTGGGGAAGACGTGAGAGTTCGGCGGATATCATATCTCTTGTAGATCTTGATTACATTCAGTCTTCTTACAGCACTTTGTTCGAGATAGACAGTGTCGAGGATCTGGCTTCGGTTACTTATTTTGTCAATACATATCCGCTTTCAAGAACGTCTGAAGATAATTTCTTTATCTGGGTTGATCTTCTTGCTGATATCGATCTGTCAGGATATAACTGGGCTCCCATGGGTCTTGATGAGGGTGATGATTACGAGCATGCATTCTCCGGAATCTTCGCAGGCAACGGTCATTATATCTATGGCCTTAACATCGAGAATGAAGATGACTGCAACGGATTCTTCGGCCTTGCTTATAACGGAGCAGCAGGCGGTGTCCGTATCGTAGATGCTGTTGTAAGCGGCGCTGATTCTGCCCTTGTTGCAGGTAGTTCATATGATTTCAGATACATTGACTTTGATGCATCAGGTACGCTTCCTGATAAGTTTGACGGTGATTACGAGAGTTTGTTTAACGTTTATCAGGATCCCGGAAATAACAGATACATTTACTGCTCCTTCAGTGCCTTGAACGGTAGTGGCGAGCTTGTAAGTGAGGAAGATTTTACTGTTAATCCTTATCCGGAGAACGGCTCACACCAGATGATCGATATGTATGATCCTGATCATGACGGCGAGTTTGTTTATGGAGAACCTTATTTTGGCGACGCCGGCTTCTAATTAGAAGGACAATCAAATCTTAACAATGAAACAATTAAGGCTCCTGTATTAGCAGGAGCCTTAATCATTATTAGACAATCTGTGATTATAAAATATCACTCAGTTTTCTGTTGTAGAAGAAGTCGTGAACCATATCATCGAATTCCCTCCACATGGGGAGTGTCTCACACTTCTTCACACGAGGACACTTAAATCCTTTATCTGCAAGACATGCAACTGAAGACATTGTGGTCTCCATAAGCTCCAAGATCTCGCCGATGGAATAATCTTCAGGCTTTCTTAAAAGCTTATAACCGCCGCCCTTGCCGCTTGCTCCTTTAACGAGACCTCCTGCGACCATCTCTTTAACGATGATCTCAAGATATTTCTTCGAGATCTCCTGTCTTTCAGCAATATCCTTAAGGGGGATATAGTTACCGTTATCGTTCTGTGCGAGATCGATCATGACACGAATCGCATATCTTCCTTTTGTTGAGATCATAGTAAAAACCCCTTCTTCAAATCTAACGCCTATTATACCCGTAGGTTATCGGGTAAATCAAGTGCTAATTACCTATTGACACGGTGGGTAAATAGGCATAATATAACGCCGTAATAATTTGAGAAGGAGATACTACATTGATATATGCAGATAACGCCGCTACAACTAAGATGAGCGATGCGGCAATTAAGACTTTGGTAAGTCTCATAGGTGATACATACGGCAATCCTTCAAGCCTTTATGAGTTCGGTCAGAAGGCTAAGGAAGTATTAGAGCAGGCAAGGGAAGAAGTTGCTGCTTCCATCGGTGCAGATCCCAAGGAAATCATATTTACTTCTGGCGGAAGCGAAGCAGACAATCAGGCAATTCTCTCTGCTGCCAAGACGGGTGCGCTTAAGGGAAAGAAGCACATAATCTCTACGGCTTTCGAGCATCACGCCGTGCTTCATACTTTGGAGAAGCTTAAGAAGGAAGGATATGAGATCACGCTTCTTGATGTTCACGAGAACGGTCTTATTACAGCTAAGCAGGTAGAGGATGCAATCCGTGAGGATACATGTCTTGTAACTGTTATGTACGCTAATAACGAGATAGGTACAATCCAGCCCATAAGTGAGATCGGTGCTGTGTGCCGTGCGCATAAGGTTCCTTTTCACACGGATGCAGTACAGGCAGTAGGACACATTAAGGTTAACGTCGAAGAGGACAATATCGACATGCTTTCAGCTTCCGGCCACAAGTTCCACGGCCCTAAGGGCGTAGGCTTCCTCTACGTGAAGAAGGGCATTCGTGCATTCAACCTCATCGAGGGCGGTGCGCAGGAGAGAGGAAGAAGAGCAGGTACTGAGAATGTTCCCGGCATCGCAGCCATGGCAACTGCATTGAAGGAGTCTGTAGCAACTCTTGATGATTACAAGGCCAAGCTTACTCCCGTAAGAGACAGGATTATTAAGGGCTTAAGTGAGATTCCGCACTCTGCATTAAACGGCGACTTCGA
>CAMJGB010000103.1 GCA_946405115.1 uncultured Clostridia bacterium
ATCGACCCTAAGTAATATTCTTTCTTTATACTCCATTTCTTTTCCCCGCCGCTTATTTATAAACGGCGGGGTTTCTTCTTAATTAAGCATGAAAAGACTCGAAGACAAACTCGCATTATACGGACAAAGCGGAATAACACCCATGCATATGCCGGGACACAAGAGAAATCCCGACCTTGTTCCTGATTACCTTCAGAAAGACATAACCGAGATCAAGGACTTCGATAATCTTCATAACCCCACAGGCATATACAAGGAACTCGAGAAGGATGCAGCTTCACTTTGGAATGCAAAGTCTGCCGTAATATCGGTTAACGGTGCAACAGCAGTAATCCTCTCTGCGATAATGGCTGCATCAGTTAACGGCAAGATACTGATCGCATCAAACTGCCATGTATCTGTCTGGCATGCTTTGGAATTAACGGGTTCTTCATTCAGTGTAATTAACCCTGACACGGACCCCTCTTTGCCTTTCGCTTTATCGATAGATCCCGAGAAGGTCAGGGCAAAGCTTCAGAAAGATCCTTACATCAAGACCGTCGTCATCACCTCCCCCACATACGAGGGAGTTGTAAGCGATGTCGATAAGATAATGGAAGCCGTGCACGAAGAAGGTGCCGCACTTATTGTTGATTCTTCACACGGATCCCACTTCGGAATACATGATTCATTCCCGAAGACACCCGTCGCCGACGTCGTTATCAAGAGCACCCACAAGACGCTTCATGCACCTACTCAGACGGCGCTCCTTCTTACATACTCAGATGCGATAAAGGAAGATTCGATAAGACACTACATGGATATCTTCGAGTCCTCGAGTCCTTCCTACATTCTGACCGCAGGTATAAGCCGTGTTATCTATGACCTTCTTGAGAAGCCCGACATCACATACGCATGGACAGGCGCACTTAAGAAGTGCAGGAAGAAACTTAATAAAGAGCTTAGTCACCTTAAGCTTTATGATGACAAGAACATGGATCCTTCCAAGCTTGTCATCATTACGGGCGGAGTCATGGACGGCAAAGAGCTTGAAGAAGCGCTTCGTTCAAGAAAGATCGAGATAGAAGCTTCCTTTAAGACACACATCATTGCCATGACAGGAATAGGAGATACTGAAGAATCTATTCTATATTTCGCAGATCAGCTCATCGATATTGACCGCGGCCTTTCAGGTACGGTAAGCGGCACTTACGAGAACATCTGCCCCACCTCAAACATCAACCTTCTGATGAGCATCAAGGATGCCGTTAACTCAGAGAGCACCCGTATCCCCAAGGATGATTGCATGGGCAGAATATCTGCGTCCTATGTATTCAAATACCCTCCGGGAATCCCCGTTCTGATACCGGGACAATGCATCACGGGAGAGTGCCTGGCGCTTGTTTCAGACGAGCTTCTGAGCGTCGTGTCAGGTTGACATTAATAGAAGATATAAAGTATAATCCGTCTATTAAATTTAAGGAGAGTTTGGTATGTCAAGAATCGTAACTATCAACACTCGCGACCTTTCCAAGTCCGCTAAGGAAGGCGGCTGCGGCGAGTGCCAGACATCCTGCCAGTCAGCTTGTAAGACATCTTGCGGTGTCGCTAACCAGGCTTGCGAGAAGAAGTCCTAATCTTAGGAATTCTGACAAATGAGCAGAGCAAAGGGTCTCGTAATGTAAATTATGAGACTTTTTTACTGCCTTTCTTAAGGAGATAAACTTGATTCACTGTTACAAATTTGATGATAAGAACATAGTACTCGACGTATTCTCAGGCTCCATCCACATGGTGGACGAAGTAGCTTACGAGATCATCCAGATGTATGAGGACCATACAAGAGAGCAGATCATTGAAGCAGTCTGCCCCAAGTTCAACGTTACTGAAGCTGACGTCGACGAGTGTATCGCAGATATCGAAGCATTGAAGGAAGCTGGTAAGCTTTTCGCGCCGGATAAGTACGCGAACATTGCTTACGACCTTAAGAAGAGAAAGTGGACTTTAAAGGCGCTCTGCCTCCATGTTGCACACACATGTAATCTCAACTGCTCTTACTGTTTTGCAGCGCAGGGCAAGTTCCACGGCAAAAGAGGTCTCATGAGCTTCGAGACAGGTAAGCGCGCCATCGATTTCCTCATCGAGAACTCGGGTTACCACAAGAACCTCGACATCGACTTCTTCGGCGGTGAGCCGCTCATGAACTGGGATGTAGTAAAGCAGCTCGTTCTTTACGGACGCTCCATCGAGAAGGATGCAGGCAAGAACATCAGATTTACGCTCACAACTAACGGCGTAAACATTGACGATGATGTGATCGAGTTCTGCAATCAGGAGATGCATAACGTAGTATTAAGTCTCGACGGCCGTAAGGAAGTTAACGACCGTTTCCGCGTAGACATGAAGGGCAACGGTTCCTACGATGTCATCGTGCCCAAGTTTAAGAAGTTCGTTGAGGCAAGAGGTGACAAGAGCTACTACATGCGCGGCACCTACACTCATTTCAACACTGATTTTGTAAATGACATAAAGCATATGGCTGACTTAGGCTTCAAGGAGCTTTCCATGGAGCCTGTAGTAACTTCTCCCGACTCCCCTTCTTTCCTTACGGAAGAAGACCTGCCCATCCTCATGGAGCAGTACGAGGAACTCGCACACGAGATGATCAAGCGTAACGCTGAAGGCAACGGCTTCACGTTCTACCACTATATGCTTGACTTAACATGCGGTCCCTGCATCTATAAGAGAATATCAGGATGCGGCGCAGGAACAGAATATGTTGCCGTAACCCCCTGGGGCGACCTTTACCCCTGCCATCAGTTCGTAGGCGACGAGAAGATGAAGCTCGGCGACATCTTCGAGGGCTTCACCGCCCGCGGCAAGGAAGTAAGCGATGAATTCGCACAGGTAAACTGCTACACAAGAGAAGGCTGCAAGGATTGCTGGGCTAAGCTTTACTGCTCCGGCGGATGTGCTGCCAACGCTTACCACTCGGGCGGCTCCATAACAGACATCTACGAATACGGATGCAAGCTCTTCCGTAAGAGGATAGAGTGTGCTCTCGCGGTGCGCCTTTCCAACCTCAACGAGGAAGATATCTATGTACCTGACTCTGACGCTGAATCCGTCGATTGATTACTACGTCAATCTACCCTCAGGGAAAAAGCTCATAACGGGCACGGATGACGGTCCCGCCGTTAACCGCAGCGTTAAGGAGAACTTCGAAGCGGGCGGCAAAGGCATTAATGTCGCGCTCGTTTTACACCGTCTCGGAAATAACTCCGCCAAGGTTACTGCAGCTGGATTTGAAGCAGGTTTTACAGGCAAAGAGGTAATCAGGATCATCGAGCAGGACGGGCTTATATCTAAGTTCATCGAGGTACCCGGCAACACGAGGATCAATCTCAAGGCAAAGGACGGCAACGGAGTTGAGACCGAGATCAACGGGTCAGGACCCGCCGTCGGTCCCGGCGACATAACAAGACTTATCGACACCTTAAAGAAGACAGACTTTGACACGCTCTTCATCTCAGGGTCTTTACCCCGTTCGCTTAACAGTGATGCATATTCCGTTATACTGACAGCCGTTCTCGGGTTTAATCCTGAGGCGCGCATCATATTAGACTGCGAGGGTGATGCTCTTATCTCCTGTCTTAAGCACAAGCCTTTTCTTATCAAGCCGAATGCACGCGAGCTTGCAGCTCTTACGGGAATGAAGATAAACACCTCTTCCCCTCTTAACGACATCCGCGAAGCCGCACTTAAGCTGATACGCCAAGGCGCCCGCAACGTTCTTGTCTCACTCGGAGAGAACGGTGCTTTCCTTCTTACGGAGTCCGGCGAGTATTATCACACTCCGGGTATTAAAGGCGACGTCATAAGCACCATAGGCGCAGGTGACACCATGGTCGCTTCGTTCATTTTCGGTATCGATAACGGATTGGACATGAAAAAAGCGCTCGAGTTCTCGAACGCCTGCGCGGCAAGAGCTGCTTTCGGCGAAGGTATTCCCGGCGCCGATATCCTGTTAGAAGTACTTAGAGAATTCTCATGATCCAGCAGCCGGTCATCTGAGGGGCCAGAGTATCGAACTGCCACCTTACGGATGTCCTTGAAGCACTGCCGGGATCTCTTATCTCAAATCCCTCTTCGTTATATCCAACGATAAGAATATACTGAGCTGAATTTGTAAAATCTCCGGGGCCCATCAGGCACATTACGATATTGCCTACATCGAGGTTTCTCTCGATTCTGTCCTGATCGGCAGTGATTGGAGTTACATCGATTCCAAGACCCTGAGCGCCGTCACTCATCAAAGACCAGTTGGTTCCGCCCTCAAGCGTATATCCATTATTCTCTGCGAAAGCAGCCATCCATGCGGGATTCATATCAGCATTGCCAAGAAGGTAGCTCGCCACCATGGAAAGCGCTGTAGGGCCGCTTCCGGCAATTCCGACGATACTTCCGGCATAACTTTTATATCCCCATCTCATGTCATACTGATAGTATTCAGGAACGCGCACAGGCGAGAAATCACCTGTCACACTTATGGTGCCGGGATAATCAGGTGAATCCTGTGTTCCCGTAAGCTCAGGATAGTGAAGAACGAAGTCCAAAGCCTCGTGATTAGTTGTAAGAAGATTAACGATCTCCAAAGGATAAGAGAACGGATCAATGCCGTTAGCTGTCGCATAAGCGTCGATTACAGCCTGACATTCGGAAGGCGTATTAAGCGGATAGGAAGAATAGTCATCAGCCGCCACGGGTATATCAGCAATAGCTTCACCGGATTCTTGAGATACGGGATCCATCGTAGTGATAGTAACCGTACCTGAAGGCAAAGCCTCTCCCTCACCTTCCGACGGTTTATTATTTCTTAAGTAAACCAACGTACCGACTGTCGCGCCGACGAGCAAGAATGCGATGATACCTGCAATATAATTCTTAAGCTTCCCATTCTGATTCATAAAGTAATTATACATAAAAAAGCTCCGGGCATTAACCCGGAGCTTCTTATTAAACTTCTGTAGTATCAGAAACTATTAGGAAACTGTAGCCTCAACAGAGAAGAGCATGTCGCTGCCTGTAGAATCTGTAGCACCGAGGAAGAAGTAAGAACCCTCATCAAGTCCTGCATTATCAACATACTGGAACTCATAGAAGTAACCATTGGAGTACTCAGAAGGTGTGATTGTTGCATCATATACTTCAACAGCATCGTCAATGTCGCCTGTTGCAGAGTAGTATACCTCATAGTAAACAGGGAAGTAAGCGAGGTTTGTCTCGTCTGTTACCTGGCATGTGAACTCGATAACTGTCTCATCTGTTGTGTACTCACCCTCGCCCATAGCATAGCCTGTGCCGTCAGCGTAAGAATACCAGTACTGGTCAACACCGTTGATCCATGTCTCAGCGTCGCCGCCGGAAACTGTAGGAACAACTGTAGAAGCACCACCGGATGTCTCAACAGTACATGTAGAATCAGCAAGAACGTTACCAGCGAGGTCATAAACGATACACTCGTACTGACCAGGGATGAGGTAACCGTTGTCATCTGTAAGAGCTGCAGGATCATAGGCAGGACCATAGTAGCTCTCGATCCAGTAACCGCTGTCTGTGCACTCATCAGATGTGAAGATGAGTGCGCCGTCGAGGTAGTACTCATATGTGAACTGCCACTCAACTTCCTGACCCTCAGCTGTAGGGATGATGTCGAGCTCGATAGTTGTTACATCTGTGTATACATCGTTGTTGGAATAGTACCACTCGATCTCCTCGATGAGATCAGTAGAGATGGATGCTGCGAAAGAATAATCGAAAGCATCCTGATAGAAAGCGTAAAGATCCTGGAGGTTATCACCCTTAGAATCGTCTACGAGCCATGCATCGTCATCAAGAACGAAATCTACTGTAACAGAGATCTCCTGTGTGTCACCGTTCTTAATAGCATCAACGAATGCATCGAGGTCGCCGCCATCAGCAACTACATTGTCATAAGCTGCAGCATAATCAGCAACTGTGAATGTGATGTCAACGCTACCCTCGCCGTCCTTCTTGGAAGAAGTAACAGACTCCTCGTCAATCTCGTAAGCGAGTGTGCTCTCGATAGCTGCGCAGATTGCGTCGTAGTCCTCACCGTAAAGGTCAGCACTGTGATCGAAGTAAGCTGTGAGATCTTCCTCAGAGAAATCAGGGTCAGCTGTCAACCCAACGATATCAGCTGCCTTCAACTTAACTACAGCCTCTGCAAAATCTTCAGCTGCATTGAGAACGCCCTCGTCGTCCTTGTCGAACATAGCGCATCCGGAAAGGGAAGCGAGTACAGCGACAGAAACAGTCAATGCAGTCATCTTCTTAAAATCGACTTTCATAAAATATCCTCCATTCGATTTTGCGTAATTCTAAACGCTACGCATTATTATAAAACAAACTTTATTTAATGTCTATTTTTAGTTAATAGTTTGTTAACAAATAATATACCCCCGGACAAAAGCCCGGGGGTCAAGTTGCACTAATCAGTTATTGAGTCTGTCAGTTTGCTACAACCGTACATGTAGACTCTGCAAGAACGTTTCCTTCGAGGTCATACATAATACATGTATATTCACCTGAGATGAGGTAACCGTCACGTGTAACTGCAGCATTAGGATCGTAGTAACGGCCGTAATATGCCTCGATCCAATATCCGGAGTCTGTGCATACATCACTTGTGAATACAAGTTCACCGTCGATGTAGTACTCGTAATAGAATACCCAGTCGATCTGCTGACCTACACCTGATGTAGGAATGATATCAAGCT
>CAMJGB010000104.1 GCA_946405115.1 uncultured Clostridia bacterium
TAACCGTATTAAAAATGCTTCGCTTAAGGATGACTTTATCGGCAAGCCAGTTGCAGTAGATTATCTTTATGGGAAGAGCGATTACCGTAGCATATAAGACACCTTTAATACCGAATTTGTTAACCAATAAAATAGATAAGCAAAGATTGGTGGCAGCCTCGATCAGAGATATCTTGCTTAGAGGCTTCGCATATCCTGCCACTCCGTTTAAGTGTTCTGCGATCATTCGGTACCATGAGAAAAGTACTACGAGACAAAATCCCATGGGGAGAGTGTTGTCGATGTAATCGATATCGTTAATGCCGTCTGTGTAAAGAGAAACGAACGGTAAGCAAAGATAATATGCTACGATCATGAGAGCGGAGATTATGCCGATGAATCCCGAGTTAAATAAGTCGTGTGTCTTGCGGTATTCTTCCTCGTTGTTGTGGAAGGACTGGCCGAGGTTGAATTTTAAGCTCGTATAAACGGCATCAAGAAGTTTGTTTATCGTTAAGAAGATCATGCTGTATATCGAATATACGCTTGAGCTTTTTGTTGAGCAGAATATTGAAAGCACGATAAGGTCAGTGGAGGAGAAGACGGTCCAGGAAACCTCGCTTACGATATAAGCTTTCCTGTCCTTAAGCTTTCTTCCTTCCGTGTCTTTCTGATAATCGATCCATTTGTAGTATTTGTTGATGTACAGGCGATAAAGCAGAAGCTTAATTACCGTAGCTATGAAGAAGCCAATCTCCATGAATACGATGCTTATTCCTGATAATGCGATGCCGATCTTAACAAGATAGATAAGGACCTTGAAGATAAGATCTATGTTCGAGTTAATGTACTGCTTTCCGTCGACGGCAAGAAGATTCATCCAGTTCTGAACGAAGTAGAATGAGACAACTCCGGATGCACCTTCGATGAGCACGACGAGGAGAACCGTCAGGTAATTTAGATCTGTGTTGATCACAACTGGCAGTATGAACGACAGTAAGATAACTAGTACTGCATATACTTTTGTTATGTCGCGGTATGATTTCCTCGACACGGACATAACAAGAGAGATGTTGCTCTTGTCGTAAGTATCTCCGTGATTATATTGATATAACTCGTTTCTTGTTGCCTGTCCGATTCCCGCTTCGAGAAGTGCGAGATAAGACATTATCTGAGTAACCGTACTTATAAGTCCGTTGGTGTCAGAACCGTAACTTGTTAATACCAGGCGCGGTACTATCAGGGCCAGTCCCAAAACTATGATCTGACCTAAGAATGTATATATGATGTTTTTGAGGTTGTTCTTTCTCATGATTGTTATATGCGCCTGAAGATCTTAGATGACCAGACTATCATGAAAGTTTTTAAGCAAAGCGACTGCTTTTGCATCTTGCTTAATGTCGGATACATGATCCATTTATAAGCGTTCTTACAGTTTTTGTCTGATGCTTCGATCTTATATGCTTCAAGCTTTGAAGGGTCAATTGTGTTTCTCATCTTATAAAGTTCATTCCAGATATAACTGAACTTGCACATTGACTCTTTCCTCATGGAAGGGTTAATGATGCATGATTGATCGTAGAAGATCATGTTTCTTATGAGGTTTATCAACTGGTTTCCCTTGGTCCAGATTCCGTCATTGGTCTGAACATATACTGCCCACGGTTCCGGGATGTAATAGATATTTCCGAACTGGATGGCGGAGAAAGTGATCATGTTATCGTTATAGCTGTTCTCCATCAGCTTCAGATCTAATTGGCTTATGATAGAACTTCGGAATAGAAGTGAATCCGTATGGATATAGTGCTTCTTCCAGTATTTACAGGGGTCAATCTTGCCTTCTTTCAGATTCGGGTCTGTAGCGGGTTCCGTTTTGCCGCTTTTGATGTAAAGCTTCGTAGTATTGTGACCGCATGCTATGCAGTCTTTGTTATCTTCAGCATCGAGAATTTCCACCTGTTTTTGAAGCTTTAATTCATGGTCGAAGTAATCATCACCGTCGAGGAAGATGAAGTATTCTGTATCAACGTGATGGAGAAGATTGATCCTGTTCCTTGAAGCTCTGAATCCGGGGATGCAGTCGTCCTCATCATGATTCATGGAAAATAGCTTAATTTTGTCCGGATACTTCGCTATCCAGTTGTTGACGATATTACATGTGTTATCGGTGGAGCCGTCATCTCCTACCAAGATCTTTACACCGAAGTCAGTCTTTTGAGATACTATGCTCTCAATGGCTTTGTCTGCGTATTCTTCCTGATTATAGAAAGTAACTAATACACTTACTTTATCGGTGCTCATGATATCTCGATGATAAGTTCCTTTGCTGATTCGATTCTTTGCTGTTTTATGTTTATCCATCCGTATTGTGTTCTAAGCTTCATTGTATCGACTAAGTTAATGCGCTCGCCGTCGGCAATTACACTTATGTCACCGGAGTAATACGGAATGTTAATAAGCATGGGGAGTCCCTCAAGTTTATACGTTATCCTGATCTTGTCAGTAATATCAACTGAAGGGGAGAGGAACAACGGCTTGATGGTTTCCTCTGGATCTTTCCTGATCTTCGATTGGAGCTTCTTTATAAGCGGGTTGTTGACTCCGCCGTCGTTCTCGGATTTTAAAGTGAATAATCCCATGAAGTTTCTGATGGTTGCATCAGCCATAAGATGATCATTTCCGAACAATCCGTACCAGGGACCGAAAGCACCTTTCAAAATGGCACCGGATTTCTTGCTCCAGACGGCTTCTATGGCAGGACCTTTCTCGGCAAGATAGTTATCTCTTCCGTCGAAGGTGACAACAAACGCATCGTCGTTTCTTAATACATGAACTCCGCTTGATCCGTCTGTTACTAACTTAGGCTCAATGTCTTTTTTGCCGTAGTCTTTCAAAGATAGAACGAGCCAGAAAAGAAGGTGAGCCGTGTAGACGGAACAGTAGTGGTAATCCCACCACATGTATTTGTCTTTACCGTCAAAATCGTTAAGCATCATGTTGTTGTTTGAAAGCATGTCTGTAAGATGCTTCTCAAGATAAGTCAAAGCCGTATCAAGACCGTTGAGATTTCCGCTTGAAAGAAGATAGATCCAAAGTCCCCAAGCGAAGACCTGATTTGTTCCTCGACCGAAGTAATTGATGTCACCGTCCGGCATAACTGAATTAAGAAGTGCTCCTGTCTGAAGTCCAAGGTCGAGTTCTTCTCCCATGACGCGTAGATACTGCATAAAGGCTACAGTAGCGACATTGTACTGAAGGCTGAAACTTGTTCCTAACGGAAGCATGTCTTCGATGTATCCGTCGCTATATGTGGCACTTTTTATCATGGACTTACACTTATCACAAATGTCCTGATATGCCTTATCATTGGTCCACTCGTAACGGCACTTGTTGACGAACCATCTCATGGGGAGCCAGTTGATAGTGTCAAAAGCTGTGTCTTCAGTTTCCATTACACAAGCCTTGATTCTGTCGTGATACTTAGGCGTGAAACTGTCGATAACACAAAGTGCGAAGTTATTAAAATCATTATGGAAGCCGAGAAGGATCTTGTTCTCGTTCCATCTGTCGAGAATGCTGTTAAGAAGCGCTTCGCCCTTTTCGATATATGTGTTCGAATTCTTGATCGTTCCGTAGATTATGAGCGACGCTGCCATGTGAGTGTTTCCATAGTGTGCCGATATCTCAACATGGTCCAAAGGATCTTCAAACAGCACGGCTCCGTCTTTTGAGACAACCCAAGAAAGACAAGTATTCATTGTCTGTTCGATCATTCTTTCTATTCTGTCTCTCATATTCCGGAACCCTCGCTCGAGCGATACTAATCTTCATTATACCAATGATATGGTTTTCATATGAATAAAACAGTTTACTTTCCGTTCAATATTGAATTTTTAATTAGTGTTATAATTCACAAGTGGGATTTTATCCCGATCTATCAGTTTGGAGGATTTGATTATGCAACGTGGTGGCGGAGTCCTTATGCACATAGCATCATTGCCCGGACCATTCGGTATAGGAGTTTTGGGAGAGGAAGCTGTAGCTTTTGCAAAGCAGCTTCAGTCACAGGGAATGAAGTATTGGCAGGTTTTGCCTCTGTCATATCCCGGCATGGGCGACAGCCCGTATCAGAGTTTCTCTGCATTTGCAGGTAACTGGCTTCTCATCGATCCCAGAAGACTTATGAAGCAGGGCCTTCTTACAGCAGAGGATGTTGTTAAGGCTGAGTTTAACGAGAATAAGTGGAGAATCAACTACGACTTCTTAAGAGTAGATCGTGAAGCACTTCTCAGAAGAGCCCATAGCAGAGCTGATAAGGACCTTATGGATAAGGTCAAGAAGTTCCTCAAGGAGAATAAGTGGGCTGACGATGTTGCTTTGTATCAGTCAGCTAAGGATAAGTTCGACCAGAAGGCCTGGTGGCAGTGGGAAGACAAGGATCTTGCAGATTACAAAGAAGAGGCTGTTAATAAACTTCGCGGAACTGAAGATTATCTGTTCCACGGTTTTGTTCAGTACATCTTCATGACTGAGTGGGCTGACATAAGACGCGAGGTCAATGAGCTCGGCGTTCAGTTTATCGGTGATATGCCTATGTATGTTTCCGGAGACTCTGCTGACGTATGGGCAGCAAGAGATCTGTTTAAGATGGCTACCGAGGCTGACAAGAAGGCATGCCGCAAGGCTTGGATCAAGGAGAATCCTGACAAGGATCCCGATAAGGATTACGAGGATATCGTATTCTCATGCGGTGCCGGCGTACCCCCGGATTATTTCTCCGCTGACGGTCAGCTCTGGGGTAACCCCATCTACGACTGGAAGAAGCACAAGGCTACAGGATATGCCTGGTGGATGGAGAGATTAAGAGAGAACTTTAAGCTCTATGACGTTATCAGAATCGATCACTTCAGAGCTTTCTCCACATATTGGGAAGTTCCCGCAGGTTCCAAGACTGCCAAGACAGGTAAGTGGCTTGAGGGTCCTAAGATGGATTTCTTCAAGGTCTTCGATAAGGAGTTCGGCGACAGATCCAGACTCATTGCTGAGGACTTGGGTGAGATCACTCCTGACCTTGAGGCTTTCCTCGAGGAAGTCGATCTTCCCAGAATGAAGATCATGGAGTTCGCTTTCAACCCTCACGAGAACAGCTCTTACATGCCTCATAACTATGTACAGAATTGCGTTGCTTACACAGGCACGCACGATAACAATACTCTCCTCGGCTGGCTTTGGGAGGCTCCCGACCACGAGAGAAGAGAGTGCCTTAAGTACTGCGGCTTCGAGGGCGATAACTGGGGTGACGGCGGCGTTAAGTCTGCTTCCTGCAGAGCCATCATCAGAACTTTGTGGATGAGCTGTGCTAATACGGTTATCATTCCGATCCAGGATATGTTGGGTTACGGCGGAGATACGAGAATGAATATCCCCGGAACTCCCGAGGGCAACTGGAGAGTAAGATTCTCCAAGGAAGACCTCGACTCCATCGACAACGATTGGTACAGAGAACTCAACAGACTCTACAGAAGGTGATTTGATTGGAAGAGTATATTCTTGCCGTAGATCAGGGAACGACTTCAACTAAGGCGTTCCTCCTCGGGAAGGACGGAAATCTCATTAAGTCCTCACCCGTAGAAATTACACAGCATTATCCTGCACCGGGCTTCGTTGAGCACGATGCGGTTGAGATTTACACATCCGTGCTTAAGACTATGGCGGATGTACTCTTAAACAACCCTGATAAGAGCATTAACGGCGTTGCCATTACTAATCAGCGTGAGACTACGATTGCTTTCGAGAGGGACACGGGCAAGCCTTACTGCAATGCTATCGTATGGCAGTGCAGACGTACTGCGGACATCTGCAGGCGCGATGCCTACATCTCGAAAAGAAACGAGATAGCTCACATCACGGGTCTTCGCATAGATCCTTACTTCTCTGCAACAAAGATGAGATGGATCCTCGAGAATATTCCGGGTACGGAGAAAGCGGCTCTCTCGGGTGAACTTCTCTTCGGTACCGTAGACGGTTTCCTTGTGTACAGATTAACCGGCAGGAAGAACTTCGCTAGCGATTATTCCAACTGCTCGAGAACTATGCTTTTTGATATCAACAAGCTTGATTATTCGAACGACATGCTCGAGCTTTTCGAGATTCCGAGGAAGACGTTAGCTGAACCCAAGCCGTCATGTTCCGATTACGGTGAAGTAGTGATCGATGAAGATGAGTTAAAGGAACTGGGTTTGTCTTCGGATGAGATAAACGCTTTAAGAAGACTTAACGGTATCCATATCAATGCAGTAGCAGGTGACCAGGCTGCGGCTTTGTTCGGCCAGTGCTGCTTCGAGAAGGGTTCTTCCAAGACAACTTACGGCACAGGCTGCTTTACCTTGATGAACATAGGTAAAGTTCCTCAGTTCTCGGATAACGGACTTCTGACTTCTGCCGCATGGTCTTATAACGGTGAGACCATCTATGCTCTTGAAGGAAGCGTGTTCCAGGGAGGTTCGATCATCACATGGCTTAAGGACAGCCTCGGACTTATCAGCAAGCCTTCCGAGTGTGACGGTATATGCGAGTCCATTGAAGATAACGGCGGAGTATATCTTGTACCTGCTTTCTCGGGCCTTGGTGCTCCTTACTGGAACCCCGATCTTAGGGGAACCATTACAGGTCTTACCGGCGGAACGGGAAGAGCACATATCGTAAGAGCTTCCGTTGAGTCCATCGCTTATCAGGTTACTGAGCTTGTTGATCTTATGATG
>CAMJGB010000105.1 GCA_946405115.1 uncultured Clostridia bacterium
ATCACATGGATATATGTTGTGACGCTTCTTATTGTTTTTACGTTCGCCATCGAGATCGGACAGAGGATCACCAAGACAGGCTACATGGATTTCCGTGATATCGTATACGGCCTTGGAGGATTCTTCCTTATGTTCGCGATATTCTTTGTGATCAGATTAATCATCACTCTTATCATCAAGTTCATCGTTGCTTCTACCGAAGGTGACCGTACAGAAGACGGAGCAACTAATGGATAAAAAGAAGGAAATTATATGGTCAGTTGTATCCTTATTGCTCGCAGGTCTTACAGTATGGGCCGTATTCAAGCAAAGTCAGGGCATCTCATTACAGGACATCGTCGAGTGTTTTAAGAACGGCAACAAGGCATGGATACTCTGTGCCGTTGTATGTGTCGCAGCTTATATCGTCCTTGAGGGAATCGCGATTCTGTCGATCCTTAAGGGCATCGGTTACAGACGTTCAGTCTGGCAGGGCCTTCTTTACAGCACGTCAGACATCTACTTCTCTGCTATCACACCTTCAGCTACAGGCGGCCAGCCCGCTTCTGCATGGTTCATGATCTCGGATAAGATTCCCGCAGGCGTTACGACAGCCGTACTTATCCTGAACCTCATGATGTACACATTATCCATCGTTGTTCTCGGAATAATCGCAGTAATCATCAATTACAGGATGTTCTTCGAGTTCAGACTTTTCTCGAAGATTCTGATCGGCATAGGATTTGTACTCCTCTCCCTCCTCGCATTCGTCTATCTTTCAATCCTAAGACGCGGCGAGAAGGTATTTAATGCAGTTAAGAGATTCATCAACTTCTTAGGAAGCAAGCACATTATCAAAAGAACCGAGAGCAAGCTTAAGAAAGTTGACAAGGCCAAGGAAGACTTCGATGAGTGCTCGAAGCTTTTCGCAGGAAAGACAGATGTTTTGTTCAAGGCTTTCATATGGAACTTCCTGCAGCGCGCATCCCAGATTGCAGTACCGATGTTTATTTTCCTCGCTTTGGGCGGAGCCAAAGAGCATGCGGCTTCTGTATTCGCATCCCAGTGTCTCATCACGATTGGATTTAACTGGGTACCCATTCCCGGAGCCATGGGCGTATCTGATTTTCTTATGGTAGACGGATTCTTAGAACTCATGGGAAGAACGGGAGCTTTTCAGGTAGATATGTTAAGCCGAGGTCTTTCCTTCTACATATGTGTGCTTCTTAGTGGTATAATCACACTCATTGGTTACATTCACTTAAGGAGAAAGAACAAAGCGTGATCGGAGTCTACGACTACACTGTAATCCTGACTTACCTTTCCATGATATCTGGAGCTATCGGCATCATTGTATCGATGTCGGGTCTCGGTCATCCGCTTATAGGCTGTGTTCTCCTTATGTTCTCGGGTCTTTGCGATACATTCGACGGCAGCGTAGCTCGCACGAAGAAAGACCGTACCGAATTAGAGAAAGCATTCGGAATACAGATTGATTCCCTGTCAGATCTTATAGCATTCGGCGCTTTGCCCGCATCCATCGGCATTGCTCTTATAAGAATTCACGTCGTATCAGGCAAGGGAGGCTACACAACTACCTCCTACTTCCTTACGGGAATCGCCGTTGTCTACATTCTTGCAGGCATGATAAGACTTGCTTACTTCAATGCATCTGAGCAGGTAAACATCAACGAGGAAGGCGGAAGCAAGTACTTTATGGGCGTTCCCATTACCGTTGCCGCTCTTGTTTACCCTCTCATCCTTATCTTGTATAACTTCGTAAAGTTCGACCTTCCTTTGGTCTACTTCAGCATGATGGCAATTATGACGGTAGCTTTTGTTGTTAAGGTCAAGATCCCTAAGCCGGGACTTGTTGCACGTATCATAATGACAGCTATCGGTGTCGGCGAGATCATCGCCATGATCGTAATCATGCTGACAAACAATAAATGAGTTCACTTCACTTCCTTTACAAGACGGCTGTCGGAAGAATCCTTCTTAAGCCTCTCATATGCCCTGCGGTAACGCGCTTAAGCGGAGCTTTCCTGGACACGGGCTTTTCGAAGTGCCTGATAAAATCCTTTGTAAGAAACAACAACATCAACACGGACGAGTACCAGCTCGACGGCATACGTTGCTTTAACGATTTCTTCGCAAGGAGAATCAAAGAGGGCTTCCGTCCCGTAGATACCGCTCCCGACGCTCTCATCGCCCCCTGCGACGGGCTTCTTACGGCTTACGGGATCAATAAGGACACCGTCATCCCCGTAAAGCAAAGCACATACAGCATCTCGTCCCTGCTTGAGGACTCCGAGCTTGCCAAGGAATTTGAAGGCGGCATGTGCCTCGTCTACAGGCTCTGCGTAGACCACTACCACCGTTACGGCTACGTTGACTCCGGCGCGAAAAGCGAAGGCCGCAAGCTTAAAGGCGTGTTCCACACCGTGCGCCCCATCGCACTCGAGGAGTATCCGGTGTTTATAAGAAATCAGCGCGAGTACTGCGCGATAACATCCCCCGTCTTCGGCAAGATGGTGCAGATGGAAGTCGGTGCCATGCTCGTAGGAAAGATAGTAAATGACGAGAACGGAGAATGCGACGTCGTACGAGGCGCTGAGAAGGGCCATTTTGAGTACGGAGGGTCCACGATCATAGTTCTCATAAGAAAAGATGCCGCCCGCATAAATGAGGCCATTTTGAAGGCTTCTGCAAGCGGCGAGGAAACTCCCGTTAGATTAGGTGAGAAAGTAGGAACTGCGGTCAGCTGATGACCGTGTTGTCCTCCATAAGCATACAGTCGAATTCACCATAGAATCCGTAAACGCCGTTATTGAATTTAATAATCGTTACTTCCGTTCCGAGAGTGATCTTATCGAACCAGTCTGATTCGACATTTGAAGTCATGCAAAGGTTCTTCTTCTCGCCTTCCTTAAGTTCAACAGTAACGTGGCATCCGTGTCTTAAGTCACGAATAAGGTCAACGCCCTTGCCCATGTAAATGAGCTTATCAAGAACCGGTCTCTTGGTTATGGTAAAGTCTCCTGCCTTAACTTTCTTAAGCAGGTAATACTCTCTTATGTTAAGAAGAATGCATATGCCGACGATGACACCTGTGCTGACGATAAAAGTCACGATGCCGCTCATGATCTGATACTCGCCTCTAACCTTCTCTGAACCGATGGCGATCGATAAAATTATGAAGATCAGGATCAAAAATCCGCCGACAAGATAAAAGCCAAGAAGACGGTTCTTAAGCTCTTCATTCATCCATTTATACACTGAATCCTGTTCGTATGTTGTGGGGCGTCTCCAGCCCTGCTCTAATGACTCAAAAGTGTTTTCCATATCTCCCCTCCGAGATAATGTTACCACAAAAAACTGCCCCCGATATTCGAGGGCAGTTCGTTAAGCTTAAGCTGTCAGTTACTTATTAAGCTACGTGAGCGTTTACATCGAAGAGAACACGTGTATGAGCTGTGTCGTAACCGATGATCTGATAGTAACCTGATGTGAATCCGGAACCGTTTCTGTACTGGAACTCATAGAAGTAACCGTTGCTGTACTGCTTAGGAGTAATTGTTGCACTGTACAGATATGTCGGGTTGGACAAGCTTGCATAAGGTGAGTAGTAAACCTCATAGTAAACAGCATATGTGTTGTATCTGCTGTCGTTTACGCGAGCTGTGTACTCCATGATCGTCTCAGATGTTAAGTAGTAGTTCTCAGACTCGTATCCTGTACCGTCAGAGAGGTAGGAATACCAGAATGTTGTAACGCTGCCTGCCCATGTATCGGCAAGAGAGGAGCTGGAACCTGTTCCTCTTACTGTTGTGGGAACATTGATGTGAGCACCTGTTGTGATACCGTAGGAAGCGCACTTGTTAGCGAACTCTGTGGAATCAGCAAAACCTGTGAACAGGATGGAGATATCGTTAGTTGTGTTAGCGATCTGTCCTGCCCAATAGGATCTTCCGTTAGGATCAGATGTTCTGTTAAGGAATACTCTGTAGTAGCACTCGATGAAAGCATCATCTGACATGTTGTTTGCCTTGCTCTGGAACTCAGGGCTGAAGAAGAATCCGTAAGCGCACTGCTTACCGGAGATCTGACCTGTTGCAAGCTTGTTGCACCAGTCATTCAAGCCAGCCTGGTCCGGAGTTCTTCCGAGACAGTCACTGTAAAGGCTTGTTACGAATGTGACGATTCCCTGATTGTATCCATCAGCTCTTGCCGGGACAGCGAAATAACTAAACAACAAAGATGCTGTAATAGTGATGATGGACGCATACTTCTTGATCTTACTGAAAGTCATATGGTTTCCTCCGATCCATAGTATTTGACCTTTATGGATAATATAACAATTATTTGACTCTGTAAATTGACGTTTAGCCTAATAATTCTTTCTGAATTCAGATATGTCCTATGAGGATAACTACAAGCACAATAATGGCAAAGACCACTGCTCCGATTATGCTGTAGATAAGAAGGTACTTTCTGTCATTGGCCATATCTTCTTCGACCTCGGGAGAGTGAGGTTTATTGGCTTTTGAAGGGTCCATTGTATAAGAACCCTGCTGATCCTTCTCAAAAGGGATGTACTTGAATCCTTCAGCACGAAGCTCTTCAGTTTTGTCTTCAGGCTTATCTGTCGGTTTCTCGACATTAGCTTCAGGCTTAGCCTCGGGCTTTGAAGGAACGCTGATCGTCTCTTCCTTTTTGACTTCCTCTTTCACGTCTGAAGAGAAAAGCAAGGTATTACACTGACTGCAGTAAATGCTGTAATCAGAATTCTCACATCCGCAGTTTGGACACTTGATCATATTAACTCCATTCTCCTATCAAAGTGGCTTGCCGCACTCGCCGCAGAACTTGCCGCCCTTCGCAGGAGCACCGCAGTTAGAACAGAACTTCTTGAGAGGTGCGTCAGAAGATAATGCAGCTGCCATTTCCTGAATCTTCTTCATCTTCTCCATGGCCTCTTCAGCTTTCTTCTTGGATTCTTCCTGAATGCGCTGCTGCTCCTCGGGAGACAAACTGTCCCAGCGCTCCTGAGCTTTTCGTGCTGCTTCCTGCTGCATCTTCGCAACCTCTTCCGGAGACATCGAAGAAATCCTCTTCATCTCATCAATCTTATTCATTCTCTCACGGCTTCGCTCATCAGGATTAATGCTTATGAGAGCGAAAGAAGAAGCGGCTACTTTACGCTCGGCGAAAGCCTCATTAACAGCAGCCTTAATTACCTCAGACTTCATAGGCAGATCCTTAATGGAAACATTTTGAGAGGACAGATCCGTTAAAGCCTTATTAAGCCCCATAGTTACGAGATCCTTAATGAATATCTGATCGCTCTCAGAAGCACCGTCGCGACCGTCAACACTGACAGTCGTCTCACCGATCGCCTTGACATACAAAGCTCTGTAGTCAGGGTCGAAATAGTTTGCATCGATGCCAAACTTAACGCTGAAATTTCCCATAGGTCTATCCTCCATGTTTATGATTATTTATTCTATCACGGAAATTTTATAAATCATCGTATATAATCTAGGCATACTTTAGGAAAAGAGGATAGATATTATGAGAAAGGTTAGAGTTCTGCTTACGGTTGCACTAGCGTCAACGATTCTATTTACGGGCTGCATGAAGTTGCATAAAGCCCCTGACGGATGGTATGAGGACGTCATCGCTTTTTACGAGGAGGGTTTCAAGACCGGAGACTGGTCAGATGAAAGTTCCACTCTCGTCGTTTCATCAGAGCAGAAGACTGAACTTTACCGTTACGGCTATCTTGTCATTGATCTCGACGGCGACGGATCGGATGAATTTCTCGTCGGCCGATTAAGCGGAGGTCCCACGGTATTTACGAATCTTTATATTTGGCACAATGACCTCGAAGAACCAATTTGCCCTTTAAGCGGAACGATCTATCTATGCAATAACAATGTAATCCGCATGGATGATTTTGACGGAAATTCCGACTACTATGAGTTCAATTCCGAAAGCAACTCATTCAGCATCCGTTCTGACATCACTATGGCAAGTCCTCTGCACTACGATCTTACGTTATTTGATCTTGCGAGATAAATTTACACTTTGCTAATTCTTCTGTAGCAGTTAGACATTAGAATAAAGAGGAAGGGAGGTCGAATCCATGAAGAGTAAAGAACTTAAGATGAACCTGATTATGGCGACCGTTATCTCACTTGCAATGGGTATACTCGTAGCAATCCTGTTACCAATAGTAAATCCCCAGTCTGCATCACAGCCCGTTCCGATAAGATTCATATCGAACATTCTGATGTCTCTTGTAGTGGGCTTAATCGTAGCTATAGTAATCCCGCTCGGTAAGTTAGGCAGAGCACTTGCAACAAAGTGCGGTGCATTCCCGCCGTCAATGAAGTTCAATCTTCTTAATGCAATTCCGCTATCTGTCGGCAATACGATCATCGTAAGCTTGGCTTGCAGCATTATGGGAGTTGTTATGGCAAGAAAGAATATGCCGCCCGAAGTACTTGCTAACGTTACATTTGGACAGATGTGGTTTGGAGGCTGGGTTAAACTTCTCCTCCCTACACTTATCGTCAGCTACATCATCGCAGTGGTTATCGCTCCTATCGTCGGACGAGCAATCGGCTTA